>JBAIWU010000576.1:0-7981 GCA_037917155.1 Candidatus Eiseniibacteriota bacterium | reverse complement strand
AGGGCGGGCGCGAGACCGAGGACGAGGACGAGGCGGCGCGCGGTCGATCGGGCCATCAGACGTTCCGGTGGCAGCTGTAGCAGGAGGTGGCGGTGTACGTGTACCCGGAGACGCCGGCGTGGTTGCTGTCCGTCTGCGACTTGCTGTCGTGGGGGTGGCAGGTGATGCAGGTGAACGACGCGAAGTTCGTCGACACGTCATGACACTGCGAGCAGGTCGTCCACGTGCCCACGTGCCGGCCCGAGTAGATGCGGAAGTACGACGCGTCGTGGGCCAGGTACTGCGCGCCCGCCCATGCCGTCGTGTTGTGGCACGAGGCGCACTGCGAGGCGTCGAAGCCGGCCGCGGTGTGGTTCACCACGGGCGTGTTCCACTCCGCCGTGTGGCAGCTCAGGCACGCGGTGCTCTTGCCGGCGTAGACGCCGTCGCCGTGGCAGTCGGCGCACGTGGCATTCACGTGCGCGCCGGTCAGCGGGAACGTCGTCAGGTTGTGGTCGAACGTCGCGTTGGCGAACGTCGTCGTGTTGTGGCAGTTGCCGCACGCGGCCGGCGGGAACGAGGCGGTCGTGTGGGTGGGCGAGGCGTTCGCGTAGTCGGTGGCGTGGCAGGAGTAGCACGCCGTGCTCTTGCCGATGTACACGCCGTCGCCGTGGCAGCTCGCGCAGGACGCGCTGGCGTGCGCGCCCGTCAGCGGGAACCCGGTCGTCGCGTGGTCGAACGGCGTGCTCCACGAGGTGGTGGTGTGGCACGAGCCGCACGCCGAGGGCGGGAACGACGCGGCCGTGTGCGTGGGCGAGGCGGTCGCGTACGTCCCGGCGTGGCACGAGTAGCAAGCCGGGCTCGCCGACTTGAAGTCGCCGGTCGTGTGGCACTGCTGGCAGTGGGCCGCGCGGTGCGCGCCCGTCAGCGGGAAGCCCGTGAGGTCGTGGTTGAACGTCGCCGTCGTCCACACGCCCGTCGAGTGGCACGACTGGCACGTCGTGGGGAAGCCGCCGGCCACGTGGTCGGGGTCGCGGGCGCCGCGGTACTGGTCCATGTGGCAGTCGCTGCACTCGGTCGAGACGCCCTTGTACTGGAGCTGGCCCTGCGCCGCGGGGTGGTGGCAGTCCTCGCAGTCGGCGGCGGCGTGCGTGCCCGTGAGCGGGAAGCGCGTCAGCATGTGCGCGCGCACCATCGGGGCGCGGTCGATGAAGCTGCGGGCGCCGTGGCAGCGGGCGCAGTCCGTGCCCATCTCGCCGCGGTGCGGGTCCTGGTGGCAGGAGGCGCACGCGGCGCGCGACTGCGAGAAGTCGAGCGACGAGTGACAGGCCATGCAGTCGGACGTCGCGTGGGCCCCCTCGAGCGGGAAGCCGTACTTCGCGTGGTCGAACTTCGGGCTCACGCGCACGGTCTTCCACGACGTGGCGTTGTGGCAGAGCTGGCAGTCCTCCTTGAACTTCCCGTGCGGGCTCTCGACGCGGGCCGCGGTCTGGGCGAGCACGACGGCCGCGAGCAGCGCCGCGGCGAGCCCCGCGGGCAGCAGCGCGGCGGCGAGCCGGGCGAGCGCCCGGCGGGCGGACGATTCGGCGATTCGGGGCATCACGGGCGACCTCCCTGGAGGTTGGGCGTCGCAGTGCGGTGCGCGTCCGGGCGCACGGGAACGGCGGAGGAACGGCCGCCCGGGGGCGCGACGCGCGTCGTGTCGCGGACGCCGCCCGCGTGGCAGCTCTCGCAGCGGGAGGACAGGGGGCGATAGGTGGCCGTCGTGCGCCCGTCCGCCCCGCGGCGGGGCACGTGGCAGGAGGCGCACGGCGTCTTCAGGTGCGCGCCCTCGAGCTTCCAGCGCGCGTCGCGGGCGTGGTCGAACTTCGAGGCGGGCACGAACGCGCCGTCGTCGTGGCAGCCCTCGCACGCGCCCTTGTCGCGGCGGTGCGCGAACTGGTCGCCGTGCGGGTTCGCGTGGCAGTCCGCGCACGCGCGGCGCGGGCTGTCGAACGGCAGGGAGCGCACGCGTGCCGAGTCGGCGAGCAGCGACGCGCCGGCGCCGGCGACCTTGAGCTCGTCGTGGCACGCCTGGCAGGGCACGGCGCGGTGGGCGCCGGTCAGCGGGAACACGCAGCTCGCGTGCGCGGCGCCGTCGTACGTCGAGGGCCGGAACGCGCTCATCGTGTGGCAGTCGAGGCAGCCGTTCCTGTGCGGCCGGGCGCCCGCGGCCTCGAAGCGGCCGCGGTGCGGATCGGCGTGACAGCTCGTGCAGCGCGCGAAGGCCGGGCGCATGACGATGCGCGACGTGCCCCACGCGCTCACCGCGGCGGGCGTGTCGGCGAGCCGGACGTGGCACGAACCGCACGCCACGGTCGCGTGCCGGCCCAGCAGCGGGTAGGCCGAGCGCGCATGCGCCGCGGCCGTGTACGTGGACCGGTCGAAGCCCTCGACCGAGTGGCAGGCGGCGCAGTCGGCCGCCTGCCCGAGCAGCGTCGCTTGGCCGGCGTGCGCGTCCTGGTGGCAGTCCGTGCAGCGCGCGAACTTCGGCTTCTCGCCCCAGGCCTTCGCGGCGTCGTGGCACGATGCGCACGCGACGCCGGCGTGCCGCCCCCGGAGCGGGTAGCGGGTGAGGTCGTGGTTGAAGCCCGTCTTGCCGACCTGGTGCCAGTCCGCGGTCACGTGGCACTTCGCGCACGCGCCGGGGAAGCGGCCGGCGTGCGGGTCCTTGTGGCAGGCGGCGCAGTCGGCGTGCGGCAGCGGCTTCCACTGCGGCACGATCTCGCCCTTCGCGTCGCGCGTCGTCGCGACCGACGGCGCCGCGTGGCACTTCGCACACTCGACCTGCGCGTGCCTGCCCGTGAGCGGGAACGCGGTCTTCGCGTGATCGAAGCCAGCCGCCGGCTTCCACGCGGACTGGCCGTGGCACGACGCGCAGCGGGCGCCGAGCTGGCCGCGGTGCGGGTCCTGGTGGCAGTCGGCGCATGCGGTCTCGAGCCCGAGCCAGCTCGCGGCGCGGTTCTTCCTGCGGATGAGCGCGGCGGCGCCGGACTTCTGCAGCGCGGGCGTGTGGCAGTCGCGGCACGGCAGGGTCGCGTGCCTGCCCTCGAGCACGAACCCGGCGCGGCGGTGGTCGAACTTCTCGGGCGCGCCGCCGTCCCAGACGACGAGCTGGAAGTCCCGCCCGCCGTGGTCGGGATGGCAGCTCGCGCACTCCTTCGCCGCGACCTGGGCGTGGAAGCCGCGATGGCGCGCCTTCATCCAGCCGATCTCCGTGTGGCACGCGAGACAGCGCGCGTCCATGCCCGCGCGCGAGCCGGCGGACGCGTGGCACTGGAAGCACTGCGTGGGGCCGTCGAGGGCCGCGTGCGGCGCGGCGAGCGCGCCGGGCGAGACCTGCGCCCACGCCGCGGCCCGCCACGGGTGCGGGAGCGGGAGGAGGAGCAGGGCGAGTGCGATCGGAGGACCATGGCGCCGGAGGCCCGTCATCCGCTCTGCGCGCCGGCCCCGGGTTCGAGGGCCAGCTCCTTCTTCACGATCCGGATCCCGATGCGCTCGAGGAACGGGTAGGGCGCCTCGCCGCCGATGCGCACCACGACGGTGTCGTTGGGCAGCAGCCGCGCCGTGCCCTCGTGCTCGAGCACCACGACCTCGCGCCGGATCTCGCGCACCTCGCTGCCGAGCAGCAGCGAGACGCGCCCGGCCTCCACGGCCGCCTCGAGCTTCTCGCGATTGCGGTCCTTCAGGCGGGTGAACTCGCTGCCGCGGTAGGACAGCGTGACCGCGGTGTCCGCCTGGTTGGCGAGGCCGAGCGCGGACTCGATCGCGCTGTCGCCGCCGCCCACGACCAGCATGCGCTGGCCCGCGAACGCCTCCATCTCGACGATGTCGTAGAGCACCTTGTCGAGCTCTTCGCCGCGCACGCCCAGCCGGCGCGGCGTCCCGCGCCGGCCCATGGCGAGCACGACACGGCGCGCGCGGTACGTGCGCTCGCCGGCGCCGATCCGGAAGCCGCCGTCGGCGCGCTCGATCGAATCGACGCGCACGTGCTGCTGCACCCGCAGGCCGGTCCTGTCGATGACGTTCTGCCAGCACTGCAGCAGCGCCTCCTTGGAGGCGTCGGCGATCCAGAGGTTGCCGTACAGCGGCACACGCAGCGGTTCGGCGAACAGGAGCTTCTGGCGCGGGTACTTCGAGATCGTGTCCGCGAGCGTGCCCTGCTCGAGCACGGCGTAGCGCAGGCCCTGGTGCATGGCCTCGAGCGCCGCCGAGAGGCCGGCCGGGCCGGCGCCGACCACGATGACGTCGTGGACGCCGCCCTCGGTGTTGCCGCGGAACGGGTCGTTCGCGAGCACGTGCGCGACGTGCTCCATCGCGAGCCGCCCCTCGTTGATGGCGTTCTTGATCAGGCCGCGGCCCCCGAGCTCGCCCACCACGTAGAGGCCCGGCAGGCTCGTGGACTCGAAATTCGTCGTCAGCTCGGGCACCTCGACCGTCTGCACCGCCGCGCCCGCGGTCACGAGGATGGCGTTGACGGGGCACGCCGCGGAGCACGCGCCGTGGCCCTTGCACCGGTCGAGGTCCACGGTGGCCACCTTGCTCACGAGCCGGATCGCGCCCGGCTCCGGGCAGGCCGCGACGCACGTGCCGCACCCGACGCACACGTCGGCGCGCACGATCGCGTGCAGCGGCCCGTCGGCCGCCGGCCGCTCGCCACTGACGACCCTCGCGCTCACGAGCTCGAAGGCCTGCAGCGGCGCCCGGCACCCCGGGCACCACTGCGCGCCCTCGGCGACCTTCGCCTGGCAGCGCGGGCAGCGGCGCGCCGGCGCCGGCGCCGACCCGGAGCCGCTGCGGCGCACGTGCGCGATCACGAAGATCGCGGTGACCGCGCCGAAGGCGAGCGTGGTGAGCAGGCCGTTCACGCGCTCAGTGCCCCGCGGGAAGTCCCACGCCGCCCACGACGACCGCGACGACGACGTGCACGAGCACGGCGATGAGCGCGGTGATCGCGAACGGCCGGTGCGCGATGTGCCAGTAGCCGAACACGCGGCGCGTGGCCTCGAGCATGCGCACCTGCTGCGAGAGCGTCAGCTCGCGGCGGGCCAGCTTCATGGTCTCGCGCAGGTCCTTGCGCGAGAGCGCGGCGCGCCCGGCGCGCGGCCGCGCGAGCTCGCGCTCGAGCTGGCGCAGCGTCCGGCCGCGACCGATGTCGTCCTGCATCATGCGCCACAGGGTGCGCAGCGGGTCGAGGCCCGCGTACGAGCGCGTGTCGACCGCGAGCCGGCGCTCCACCTCCGCGGGCACGAGACCGGTCGCGGCGGCGATGTTCGTGATGAGCGCCCGCCGCTCGCCGCTCACCTCCTCCATGGTCATCTCGAGCCCGTTCCGGCTGCGCGGGATGCGCACGTAGAGGTAGCGCCCGACGATGCCCGAGAGGCTGACGACGAACATCGAGAGGTAGCCCAGCCCGATCAGGCCGTCGAAGCGCCAGCCCGCGTGCACGGCCACGAGGATCGGGATCGCGAGCCCGGCGACGACGTGCACCCGGATCCACCCGCCCACGGGCCCGGTCCACGCGAGCCACTTGACCGACTTGCGGAACGGGTACAGCCACATGAACAGGAACAGCGCGAGCCCGGCCACGCCGAGGCCGAGCCCGACCGGGCCCGAGGGCTTGAGCAGCGGGTGCAGCGGGCTTCGCAGCCGGCCCGCGAACGAGAGCGAGTAGTAGCGCCACCCCCACGCCGTCTGGGCCAGGGGCGCGAGGCAGGCGATCGCGATCGCGATCGCGTCCGCGCGTTGCGATTTGCGGCGCGGCGCCGGCGCCGGCCGGGCGACGGCCTTCAGGGCCGGGGCCGCCGGCTCGGCGTCAGGCGATGCCGCACGGAGCGCAGGGCTGGAGGAATGCAAATTGCGGTTCCCTTCGAACGGCTCGGGTTGGGTCACAACGAGTTCCGGTGTTCGGGGGATGAGAAGCCGGATCCAAACGCAAGACGGGTGCCGCGGGTAGAGCCGTCGGGGGCCGTGGCGGGGCGGACCGCGAAGTGGCTCCCGGTGTAACGGGTGTTTCGCGGCCCGGGGCGGGGGGCGGGCCGCGACCTGCTGCTGCCACCATCGTGTGCCGACACGCTTCCCGGCGGCCACACGAAGAAGGGCACGCCCGGTCCGGCGGGGGAAGGCCGCCCCACCCGCGTGCGCGAGGGCCGGGGTCGGCGGCCGGCTGGCGTGCCCGGGAACAGAGGTGGCGGGACGTTCGATCGGGATACACCGGATCGCGGGATTCGCACGGGATCGATCCTCCGCCCCCGGTCGCCGGCCCGCGGGAAGGCGAGTGCGTCCGCGCAGGAACGACGGGGGGACGAAGGGGTGTACCGGACGGGACGTCGGAAGTTCCCTCGAGTCCGGTGGAATGGGCCCCCGCGCTGGACGCCCCCCGATGCGGCGTGTAGCCTCCCGCGTCCATGCCCGGAACGAACCGCAGGAAACGCCACATCGGCATCGTCGGCTGCCCGCTCGACCTCGGCGCGGGCCGCCGTGGCGTCGACATGGGACCCTCCGCGATCCGCATCGCGGACCTGCAGCTCCGCCTGGAGCAGCTCGGCCACCGCGTCGAGGACTACGGCGACATCGACGTGATGATCGCCGAAACGCAGAAGGTGGGCAGCGACAGGCTCCGCTACAAGGCGCCCATCCTGCAGGCCAACCGGGACCTCATGAAGCGCGTGGACAAGGTCCTCTCGGACGGGCGCATGCCGCTCGTGCTGGGCGGCGACCACAGCATCGCGATCGGCTCGGTCGCGGGCACCTCCAACTTCCACGCGAAGCGCGGCGAGTCGCTCGGGCTCATCTGGTTCGACGCGCACGGCGACTGCAACACGCCGCAGACCACGCCGAGCGGCAACATCCACGGCATGTCGCTCGCGGTGGCGCTGGGCCTGGGGGACCGCGACCTCGTGCGCCTCGGCGGGCGGGCGCCCAAGGTGCACCCGCGCAACTGCGTGCTCGTCGGCATCCGCGACATCGACACGCAGGAGCGCGAGATCCTCAAGAAGTCGGGCGTCACGTGCTACACGATGCGCGACCTCGACGAGCGCGGCATGCGCGACGTGCTCGACGAGGGCATCCGCATCGCAAGCGACGGCACCGCGGGCATCCACGTCTCGTTCGACCTCGACGTGATCGACCCCGACGAGGCGCCGGGCACCGGCACCCCTGTGTGGGGCGGCATCAGCTACCGCGAGGCGCACCTCGCCATGGAGATGATCCACGACCGCGCGAACATCGTGGCCATGGACCTCGTCGAGGTGAACCCGGTGCTCGACAACCAGAACGTCACCGGGGTGTTCGCCGTCGAGCTGGCGCAGAGCGCGCTCGGCAAGACCATCCTGTAGCGCCTTCGGGCGGGGAACGCGAAAGGCCCCGGCGGCGTGCTGCCGGGGCCTCGGCGTCCGTCCGCTCGGACCCCCTCAGCGCACGAGCCGGACGGCGCGCGACTCGCGGACCTCGCCGCACTCCAGCCGCACGATGTAGGCGCCGGGCGCCAGCGCCGCGCCCGCGTCGTCGCGGCCGTCCCACGTCACCACGCGGGCGCCCGCCGGCTGGACGCCGCGCACCAGCGTGCGCACGCGGCGCCCCGCGACGTCGTAGACCGCCACCGTCGCCTCGCCCGGGGCGCGCAGCGCGAGCTGGAGCGTGACCGACTGGCGGAACGGGTTCGGGTACGCGAACCCGAGCGCGGTGCGCGCCGGCGCCGGTGCGGCCGGGGTCGAGGCGGAGATCACGACGGGATGGTTCGCCCCGTCGCGGCCCTCGACGGCGGCGATCGCCAGCCGCGCATCTCCGCTCGCCTTGACGCGGAACGTGACGCGCGCCAGCTCGCCGTCGCCCGCGATCCCGGGGCCGGCGCCGAGCAGCGCCGCGTCGACGTCGCCGGGTCCCGACGACAGCACGCTCGCGGCCCGGCCCTGCCGGTCGAGCAGCTCGCCCGGCGCGACGCCCAGCTGCTCGACGACGGCGT
>JBAIWU010000575.1:0-2364 GCA_037917155.1 Candidatus Eiseniibacteriota bacterium | reverse complement strand
GGGGCCGGCCCGCCCGGCGCATGCCCCGCCGCCGCGCGGGACGCGGGCGCTCCCGGAGCGACGCGCGCATGTCCACGAAGGGCAATATTCGGGGCCGGCGCGGGAACGACTCCCCGGCGGGTGGCATATTTGGATGCGCTCCCCTCGGCCTCGTCGCTATACTGCCCGGCGCTCCGGCTGCACCCCCCAACGCCCCCCGCACCGCGTCGCCGGACAGGCCGTTCTCACGTCGGCTGCCCGCGATGGCGCGAGCCACCGACCTCATCGTGGAGGTTTCTCTTGAAGTTCGCCCGCCGCGCGGCCGCCCTGGCGCTCGTGCTCGCCGTTTCCGCGTCCCTCGCACTGGCCGCCACCACGACCCGCACCCCCACGCACCCCGCGACGAAGCCGGCCGGCGCGACCCCGGGCACGCCCACCCGCCCCGCGCAGCCCGCGCCCGCCAAGCCCGCGGCCGGCGACGCGGTCGACGCCGTCGCGGCCATGGTCAACGACGAGGCCGTGCTCGTGAGCGACGTCGAGGAGGGCCTCTACGCCTACCTGCAGCAGAGCGGCGCGCGGCCCGACTCGGCCCAGGTCGACACGCTGCGCCGGCAGGTGCTCGACCAGCTCATCGAGGACAAGCTCCTGGAGGCGGAGGCCAAGCGGCAGGGCATCACGGCCACGGACGCCGAGGTGGACAAGCAGGTCGACGCGGCGATCGCGTCGGCCAAGGATCGCATCGGCGGCGACCAGGCGTTCCAGGACCAGCTCAAGCGCGAGAACCTGACCGAGGCGCAGCTGCGCGAGCGCTACCGCGCCGACGCGAGCAAGGCCATCGCGGTCGAGAAGCTCAAGCAGAAGCAGGTGCCGGCGCGCCGCGTGACGCAGGTCGAGGCCGAGGCCTATTTCCGCGACCACAAGGACAAGTTCCCGCGCGTCCCGCCGGAGGTGCGCCTGCAGGTGATCCAGATTCCGCCGGCGCCCGATTCGGCCGCGGTGGCCGCGGGGCTGGCGCGCATCACGGCGATCCGCAAGCGCATCGTCGGCGGCGAGAAGTTCGCCAAGGTGGCCGCCGAGGTTTCCGAGGACCCGGGCAGCGCGAAGGCGGGCGGCGACCTGGGCTTCTTCAGCCCCGGTCACATGGTCAAGGACTTCGAGACCGCCGCATTCGCGCTCGCCAACGGCCAGCTGAGCCAGCCGGTGCGCTCCCCGTTCGGCTGGCACCTCATCCAGGCGATCGAGCGCGACACGGTCAAGACGATCGCGGGCAAGGACTCGCTCGAGGACGGCAAGCCCGTGATCGAGCTGCACGCGCGCCACATCCTGATCCGCCTGACGCCGACGGACGCCGACGTCGAGCGCACGCGGCAGCTCGCGGACCGCGTCCGCGACGAGGCCGTCAAGGGCACCAACTTCGGCACGCTCGTGCGTCGCTACAGCCACTACGACGGCCCCGCCAACGAGGACGGCGACGTGGGCTTCGTGTCGCTCGGCAACCTGCAGCCGCAGATCCACGCCGGCCTCGACTCGCTCGAGATCGGCCAGGTCAGCGAGGTGTTGCCGAACCAGTCGGGATTCAACATCTTCAAGGTGCTGGACCGGCACCCGGAGCGGGACTACAAGGTCGAGGAGATCCGCGAGCAGCTTCCGGACGCCGTGGCCGACATCCAGCGGCGCGAGAGGCTCGCCGCGTGGGTGAAGACGCTGCGCGACAAGGCGCAGATCGAGTACCGCTGACCCGCGCATCCCGCGGTCCCACGGAGGGGGCCGCGAGCAGGGAGGCTCGATGATCACGTTCGAGCACGTGACGAAGCGCTACGGAGAGCGCCTCGCGCTCGACGACGTGTCGTGGCGCATGGACGAGGGCGATTGCGTGGTCGTGCTTGGCCACAGCGCCGCCGGCAAGACCACGCTGCTGCGCCTGATCACGCACGAGACGCAGCCCACCTCCGGCCTGGTCACGGTCGGCACGTTCCGGGGTGGCCGCCTCTCGCGCGGCCACCGAGCGCTGCTGCGGCGCACGATCGGCGTTGTGTACGAGGACTTCCGCCTGCTCGCGGACCGCAGCGTGTTCGAGAACGTCGCGCTCGCGGTGCGCATCACCGGCCACTTCTCCGATCCCGAGGTCGTGCCCCGCGCCCTCTACGCGCTCGAGGAGGTGGGGCTCCAGCAGAAGCAGGCGGCCTTCCCCTACGAGCTGTCGGCGGGCGAGAAGCAGCGGGTGGCGATCGCGCGCGCGATCGTCAACCGCCCGGCGGCGGTCCTGGCCGACGAGCCCACCGGCAACCTCGACCGGGAGACCGGGGCCCGACTCCACGCGCTGCTCACGCGTCTCAATCGCGAGAAGGAAGTGGCCGTGGTCGTGGTCACCCACGACGAGTCGCT
>JBAIWU010000574.1:0-3849 GCA_037917155.1 Candidatus Eiseniibacteriota bacterium | reverse complement strand
CGGCGTCGCGTGCGCCCGCGGTGCGGGCGCGGCGCCCTCCGCGGCGCGCGGCTCCGCCACGACGAGCAGCCCCAGCAGCCCGAGGTCGCAGACGAGGAGCGGCGCGAACACGGGCGCGAACGCGAGCATGCGCTCGAGGCTCAGCTGACCGGTGCCGGCGAGGTCGGCCGAGAGGTGGAAGCCGAAGCCGAGGGTGCCCACCGCCACCGCGGCGAGCATCGTCCACGCGTAGACCGTCTCGTCGGCGCGCGCCCAGTCGCGCGCGCCGGCCAGCATGAGCACGACCGTGGTCGCGAAGAGCCCGAACGCGACCGCGACGAGCTTGTAGGGCGTGTAGCCGTACTGCGCGTGGTCGATGAGCGACGTGAGCGCGCTGGCCGCGAAGCCCAGGCCGACGAGCCACAGGAAGTGCCGGTCGCGCGAGATGGGCGCGCGGAACGTGCCCAGGCCCGGCACCGCGAGCACGCCGGGCTGGTCCGGCACCTCCTCGGTCACGGCGTACAGGCCGATCAGCGAGATGCCGCAGAACGCCAGCGGCGCCAGGATGGGCGAGCCGAAGACGACCCACGACCACGTGAGCCGCCCGCCCGGGTCGAGCACCGCGGCGCCGTGGAATGCGGTGCCGAGCGCGCCCACGAGCAGCCCCGTCCCCATGAGCGCGAGGTGCACGAGCACGAGCCAGCCGCGCCGCCGCTCCTGCAGCGCGAGCGCGATCGCCGACGCCGCGCCGAGCGGCGCGAAGACCACCGGGATCCACTCGTAGACCGGCACGAAGCTGTTGATCGCGTGCGCGAGCGTGACGTCGAGCCCGGTGAACGCGAGGTTGACGCCGGCGAAGAGCAGCAGCAGGCGGTTCTTCGCCATCGGCAGGCGGACGTCGGCGAGATGGAAGATGCGCGCCTCGCTCACGACGGCTTCGGGTGCGCGCGCGCGGCGCGCAGCGTGCCCGCCTCCTCCTCGAGGAGCGCCTCCTGCTTGAGCAGCGGATAGAGGCCGTGCCACTGGACGTAGTCCGGCCCCTGCATGTAGGCGCCGAACTTCGCGGTGCGTCCGTAGTAGTGCCAGAGGTCGAACGCCTCGAAGCTCACGAGCGCCCCGAACGGCTTCGCGGGCACGAGGCCGTCCCGCACGAGCGACTGCATCAGCGCGTTCGCGCGCGCGACCTGGCCGTTGACGAGCGTCGTGAGGCTGTCGGCCACGGCGTAGTGGCGGTCGACGAGCGCGGTGGAGTGGCAGCTCGTGCAGACGCCGCGCATCGCCTCGCGGCCCGCGGCCGCGTTCGGCCGGTCGGTGGTGACGGCCGCGAAGAGGTACTTCGAGAGCCGCTGGCCGACGTCGTGCGTGGTCGCCTGCGTGCCGAAGCCGCTCATGTGGCAGGTCGCGCAGGTCGGCGCCGGCATGTCGGCGACCGTGAGGCGGCCCGGCTTCTGCTCCCAGTTCCAGCGATCCGCCTGCGCCTCGTAGAGCACGCCGTGCGCCGACTCCTCGTAGATCTCGAGGTGGGGATGGTCCGGGCCGATGTGGCACCGCCCGCAGACCTCCGGCCGGCGCGCCTGCGCGACCGAGAACTCGTGCCGCAGGTGGCACTTGTTGCAGTTGCCGACGCTGCCGTCGCGGTTCGGCCGGCCGATCGAGTGGCAGCTCTGGCAGGCGCCCCGTGTCGCCGTCGGCCCCTCGATGTCGAAGAGCGAGTTGTGCGCGTTGACGAGCGAGCCGTCCGCGGCGCGATTCGCCTCCGGGATCTGCTCGACGAGCAGGCGCTGGCCGGGCGTGAAGTCGTCGAGCCCCGAGAGCGCCATCCACGCCGGGCCGCCGTGGCGGCTGTTCTCGAACTGGCGCACCTCGGACGGATGGCACGACGCGCAGTGCCGCGGCGTCGGCACGGCCGCGATGAGGAAGCCCTCGTGCTCGACGCCGAGGGGATCGCCGCGCTCGACCCCGTGGCAGTCGAGGCAGCGCACGCCGCTCATGGCCATCGCGCTCGAGGCGAACTGCGCGACGATGTCCGGCGAGACGCGCTTGTGGCACGAAGCGCAGCGGTCGGAGCCGCCGTACGAGGCGGTGGCGGCCGCATGGCCGTCGGCGCCGCGGCGCGGCGTCGCGACACGATCGACGACGCCGATCAGCGCGAGCGCAGCCACGGTGATCAGCGTGGCGACGACGAGCGTCCTGGGCGGCAGATGGGTCATCGGGCGGCCTTCCCGGGGGACCATTGAAGAGGCTGGAATGGCCGGCGCGGAGCGTCAAGGCGGATGTTCTCCGGTGACGGAGGCGTCGCGACACCGGCGAGCCCCGGGCGATGGAAGCGCCCTGCGGGCGGCGGTATGGTCGGCGCACCGACGGGGCCCGTGGTCGATCCGGCCCGGCCCCACAAACACCAGTCACTGCACGAGGCACGGGAGGTTGCGTGAGGCTGTACTTCGTTGACGACGACGGCGACGTGCTGGCGGCGCTGCGCCGCGCGTTCGAAGGCGTGGCCGACGTCGAGTGCCTCGACGGCGACATCCTGGCGGTCGCCCGGAACACGCTCGTGTCCCCCGCGAACTCGCATGGCCACATGGACGGAGGCATCGACGCGGCGTACGTCGCCTTCTTCGGAATGGCGCTGCAGCGGCGCGTGCGGGATGCCATCGATCGCCGCCCGGAGGGACACCTCCCCGTCGGCGCGAGCCTCGCCGTGCGCACCGGCCACCCGCGCGTGCCGTTCCTGATCGTGGCGCCCACGATGGAGCTCCCCGAGGCGGTGGCGCCCCTGAACAGCTACCGGGCCCTGCGGGCTGTGCTCCGCCTCGCGTCCCGCGATCCCGAGCTGGGCGCGGAGGTGTTCTGCCCGGGCCTGGCGACGGGCGTCGGGCACGTGGCCGCGGACGAGGCGGCCGGGCAGATGCGGCGCGCGTACGACGACTGGCGGCGGAGCGCGCAGCCTCGGGCCGGGGCGGGCGAGCGATGACGTTCGACCTCCAGCCCACGCTCGGGGGCGAGCGGCTCGCGCTGCGCCCGCTGCGCCCTGAGGACTTCGACGCGCTCTACGCCGTGGCGTCGGATCCGCTCATCTGGGAGCAGCACCCGCAGCACGACCGCTGGAAGCCCGAGGTCTTCCGCGACTTCTTCCGCGACGCGATCGCCTCCGGCGGCGCGCTGCTCGCCACCGATGCGAAGGACGGCCGCGTCATCGGCACGTCGCGCTACTTCGGCTGGGACCCGGCGAGGCGCGAGGTGGAGATCGGCTGGACGTTCCTCTCGCGCGCGTGCTGGGGCGGCGCCTACAACGGCGAGATGAAGCGGCTCATGCTGGAGCACGCGTTCCGCTTCGCCGACAGCGTGATCTTCGTGATCGGCGAGCGGAACCTGCGCTCGCGGCGGGCCGTGGAGAAGCTCGGCGGCGTGCTCGATCCGGACTCGGCGCTGCAGGGCCGCGGCGAGGCGCGCGTCGTCTACCGCCTCACGCCGGCAGCGTACGCGAAGCGGACGAGGCGGTGAGAGCGGGCCGAGGAGCGGGTGTCGAGACGTGACGTGCGTCGCTCCGCACTGCGCCCCATTCGTCCGGAGCTCCCTCACGGGGTAGGGCCTACCGCTGCAGCAAACGAGCTTGAGCGGCTCTTATCGCTTGCGGAATCCGATATTGCTCGTTACTTTGCCGACCATCCCCCGATCCGCTCCGATGTCGTCCATCCACCGGAGGTGAATCGTGAAAAGCAGGCTCCCCCTTGCTCTTTTCGCAGTTGTCCTATCACTCCCGGCGGTCCCGCGACCCGCTCGTGCCGGTTGCGATGCACTGCTGGCTCGGTACCTGGTACCGATTGACTACCGGAGCGCCCACCACGCCGAGACAGTGGACACATACTACCA
>JBAIWU010000573.1:0-5301 GCA_037917155.1 Candidatus Eiseniibacteriota bacterium | reverse complement strand
GGGTCCTCGCGGGCGCCTCCGATCCGCGCGGCTTCGCGGCGCGCCCGGTGGACGCGGCGCTCACCCCCGTGCTGGTCGCGGCGGACGGGGAGGTCGTCGCGCGCGCAGGCCTCGGCGACGCCCCGCGGCCCGACGCGGCGGCCACGCTCGAGTCGCTGCGCCGAACCGGTTGGGCGCTGCGGCTTCTCTCGGGCGACGCGCCCGCGGTCGCCGGGGCGGTCGGCGCGCGGCTGGGGTTCGCGCCCGCGGACGTGCGCGGCGGCGCCTCGCCCGAGGACAAGCTCGCCGAGATCGACGCGCTCGCGCACGCCGGCCGCGTCGTCATGGTCGGCGACGGGGTGAACGACGCGGCCGCGATCGCGCGGGCCACCGTGGGCGTGGGCGTCAAGGGCGGCGCCGAGGCGTGCCTCGCGGCCGCCGACGTCTTCCTCGCGCGGCCCGGGCTCGGGACCCTCGACGAGCTGGTGCGCGGCGCGCGGCGCACCCTCGGCGTCATCCGCGCGGGCATCGCGGTCTCGGTCGTCTACAACGTGCTCGGCGTCGCACTGGCCTTCGGCGGCGTCCTCAACCCGCTCGTCGCCGCGCTCATGATGCCGGCGAGCTCGCTCACCGTCGTGCTGATCGCCTGGCGGGGGCGCACGTTCGAGGAGGCGGCCTGATGGGCGTGCTCTACATCGTGCTGCCGCTGGCGCTGCTCGTGGTGCTCGCCGCGGTGATCGCGTACGTCTGGGCCGCGCGCAGCGGCCAGTTCGACGACACGACCACGCCCTCGATCCGCCCGCTGATCGAGGACGAGGGCGCCGCGCCGCCGAAGCCGGAGGCCGCGCCGAAGGAGGCCCGTACCGACGCGCCGCCCGGCGAGGGCACGCTCGAGGGCTGAGCGGCCGTCTCGTCCGGGGCGGGGCCGTAGCGCACGGCCGGCCCCGGCCCGCCGCAGTGCCCGCGCGTTCACTCGTGCGACTCAGGGTTTGGCGGGGCTGATCCCTCCGGACGACGCGGGGGTGGAATCGCTTGCGGGAACGCATGCTGCACGGGACAATCAGGGGCGAGTGAAGGCCGCCGGCGGTCCGCGCCACGTCCCGTGGGTGCGGGCCTGGTCGATTCGTCGCCTTCGGACGCCCAGCCCGGCCCCCCCGACCGGCGATTCCCTATCGCATCGCGGAGTGCCGCCACCATGCCGATCGCCCGTCCCGTCCTGCACCGCGCCGCCGGTCTCGTCCGTGGCGCCGCCTTCCTCGCCGCATCGCTCGCCCTCGTCGCGGCGACGTTCGCGCCCCGGACCGCCGGCGCGCAGACGACGTGGACCATCACGGCAACCGCTGACGCGAACAGCAGCATCTCGCCCAGCGGCGCGGTGGTCGTGAACGACGGCACCGACCAGGCGTTCACGATCTCGGCGCTGACGGGTTATCACGTCGCGGACGTGCTCGTGGACGGGTCGAGCGTGGGCCCGGTGTCCGCCTACACGTTCACGGGCGTCACGTCCGACCACACGATCGCCGTGTCGTCCGCGATCGACTCGTTCACCGTGACGGCCAGCGCCGGGACGAACGGCTCCATCTCGCCGGATGGCGTGACCACGCTCGCGTACGGCGGCAGCCAGGCGTACACGATCACCCCGGCGGCGAACTACCACGTCGCCGACGTGCTCGTCGACGGCGTCAGCGTCGGCGCGGTGACGAGCTACACTTTCACCGGCATCGCCGCGAGCCACACGATCGCGGCCAGCTTCGCGATCGACCAGAACACGATCACGGCCTCGGCGGGCGCGAACGGCAGCATCTCGCCGAGCGGCGCGGTCGCGGTGGACTACGGCGCCAGCCAGGCGTTCACTATCACGCCGGACGCGGGTTACAGCGTGCTCGACGTGCTCGTCGACGGCGTCACGGTCGGCCCGGTGACCTCGTACACGTTCACGAACGTGACCGCGGCGCACACGATCGCGGCCAGCTTCACCGTGACGCTCCCGCCCGCGACGATCAACGCGGACTCGCCGTCCGGGACGCTCTCCTCGACGACGTCGTCGCTCACGGTGCCGGTGACGATCAGCCGCACGTACTCGAACTCGAACCGGCTGTTCCATGTGGTGTTGCAGCTGGGCGGCGGGCTCACGCTCACGGGCGGCACCGCGGGGATCACCGAGGGCACCTACCTCTCCTCGGGCGGCGGCACGACCGACTTCCACGTCGTGGACAACGGCGGGGGCTCGTACACCGTCGACGGCACGATCCTCGGCTCGCCGTGCAACAACACGGCGCTGACCGGCACGCTCTTCAACGTCGCGGTGAGCAGCAGCGCGCCGAGCGGCCCCGGCACCGTGACGCTGACCACGACCTCCCTGCGGGACTGCAACAACGACCCGCTGCCCTCCACGATCGGCACGGCGGCGAGCGTGAACATCGACAACACGCCGCCCGCGGTCACGGTGACCGCGCCGAACGGGGGCGAGACGTGGGTCGTGGGCACGTCGCACGCGGTCACGTGGACGGCGAGCGACAACGCCGGCGTGGCCTCGGTCGACCTCGCGTACTCCACCGACGGCGGCGCCACGTACCCGAACGCGATCGCGACCGGCCTCGCGAACACCGGCAGCTACGCGTGGACGATCCCGGCGACGCTCTCGACGCAGGTGCGCGTGCGCGCGACCGCGCACGACACGGCCGGCAACACCGCCTCGGACGCGAGCGACGCCGACTTCACGATCGCCCAGTGGGTCCTGACGGCGACGGCCGGCGCGAACGGCTCCATCTCGCCCAGCGGCGCGGTGGGCGTGAACGACGGCGGCAGCCAGGCGTTCACGATCACCCCCAGCGCGCACTACCACGTGGCCGTCGTGCTCGTGGACGGCGCGAGCGTGGGCGCGGTGACGTCGTACACGTTCAGCAGCGTGACCGCGAACCACACGATCGCGGCCAGCTTCGCGATCGACACGTACACGATCACGGCCTCCGCGGGCGCCAACGGCAGCGTCTCGCCCGCCGGCGTGACGAGCGTCGGCTACGGCGACACGCTGGTGGTCACGGTGACCCCGGTGGCCGGCTACCACGTGGCCGACGTGCTCGTCGACAGCGTCAGCGTGGGGGCGGTGACGTCGTACACGTTCGCGGGCGTCGCGGCGAACCACACGATCTCCGCGAGCTTCGCGATCAACGCCTACACGATCACCGCGTCCGCCGGCCCCAACGGCACGATCACGCCGAGCGGGGCGGTGCCGGTCACGTTCGGCGCGAGCCAGTCGTTCACGATCGCGGCCGCCGCGACGTACCACGTCGACGACGTGCTGGTCGACGGCGTGAGCGTGGGCCGCGTGACGTCGTACACATTCACCGGCATCGCCGCCAGCCACACGATCGCGGCGAGCTTCGCGGCGAACCCGCCCGTGCCGGCGATCACGGCCCTCGTCTCGACGCAGGTGAAGTCGGGCAACGACGCCGACGGCACGACGAAGATCGCCGTGACGTGGCCCGCCGTCGCCGCGGGGAGCACGGTCCAGGTCTACCGCGCGCCGTACGGCAACTACCCCGAGTACGACGACCCGCCGACGCCCGGCGCGGTGCCGGCGCTGCCGAGCTACCCGCCGTCGGCCCCGTGGAGCCTCACCGCCATCACCGCCTCCGGGCAGACGGACGAGATGACGACGCGCGACTGCTGGTACTTCGTCGCATTCGTGACCGACTCGTTCGGCACGGTCTCGCCGGTGTCGAACCTCGCGGGCGGCACGCTCAACTACCACCTCGGCGACGTCACGGACGGCACGACGCCCGGGCAGGGCAACAACGTCGTCGACATCGCCGACATCTCGCTGCTCGGCGCGCACTACGGCATCACCGGGACCGCCGTCGCCGCATACGCCTACCTCGACGTGGGCCCGACGACGAACCGCACGGTGGACGGCCGGCCGATGACGGACGACCAGATCGATTTCGAGGACCTGGTCATGTTCGCCATCAATTACATGGTCGTCTCCTCGCCGCAGGCCTCGGCGAAGCCGGTGGCGGCCGCGGCCTCGGACGAGGTGCTGCTCGAGGTGCCGGCCGAGTTCACCGACGCCGGCCGGCTCACGGCGCAGCTGACGCTGCGGGGGACGGGCGCGATCCAGGGCCTCTCGGCGAAGCTGTCGTGGAATCCCGCGGTCGTGCGCCTCGTGTCCGACGCCCCGGGCGAGCTCGCCGACGCGCTGGGCGCGGTCGTGATGTCGGCCCACCCGGGCGTGATCGACATGGCCCGCTTGGGCGTGCGCGACGCGGGCCTTGCGGGCGAGGGCACGGTCGCGAACGTGACGTTCGAGCGCGTCGGCCCGGGCGATCCGAAGATCGCGCTGGAGTCCGTCGACGCGCGCAGCGCGGCCAACGCCAAGCTCGCGGTCGCGTTCCGCAGCGTGACGGCGCCCGAGGTGCCGGCGGTCACGTCGTTCAGCCGCATCGCGCCGAACCCGTTCCGCGCCGGCGGGACGCTGGCCTTCGGGCTCGCGCGGAGCGGGCCGGTCGAGCTGGCCGTGTTCTCGGTGGACGGCCGCCTCGTGCGCCGGCTGGTGGGCGGCACGCGCGACGCCGGCATGTACCAGGTCGCGTGGGACGGCCGCGACGAAGCCGGCTCGCCGGTGGCGGCGGGCGTCTACTACGCGCGACTCGTCACGGGGCAGGGCCGCTTCACGCGCTCGCTCGTGTACCTCCGGTAGCGCCCCGGCGGACGCCCCCCGTGTCCCGCCGGAGGCATCGGCCGCTCGCGGCAGCAGGGCTCCTCGCCCTGCTGCTCGCGGGCGCGGGCGCCGCGCCCGCGCGGGCCGAGATCGACCTGCAGATCACGCCGCAGTCGCAGACGGTCGCCCCGGGCAGCCAGTTCGAGATCCAGTTCCAGGTGACGAACGCCAGCCCCGCGTTCAACGCGTTCCACATCATCGTGCTGTTCGATCCGAACGCGCTCACGACCGTGAAGCTCTCGCCGCTGAGCGCACAGCTCGGCGCGCTGGTCACCAACGCGTGCGGCAGCAACGTGAACTGGTTCCACGTGGGCGCGGGCACCGACACGATCGACGTCAGCATGCTCTGCGCCGGCGCGAGCACGGCCGGCCCCGGCACCATCTACAGGATGGACTTCCTCGCCTCGACGACGCCGCAGCTCACCTCGATCAGCGTGGCGGCCGACGTCGAGTTCGCCAACGGCGGCCTCGTCGTGCCCGACGTGCGCGTGCTCGACGCCGCGGTGGGCATCGGCATGACGCCGACGCTGGACGCGGGCGGGCCCGCGGCCGGCGGCGCGCTCGCGCTCGCGGCGTGGCCGAACCCGGCGCGCGGCGACGTC
>JBAIWU010000572.1:0-5632 GCA_037917155.1 Candidatus Eiseniibacteriota bacterium | reverse complement strand
AGCGGGCCGCGGGTGCGCGACAATGCGCCCCGCTCGCCGCCGGGCCACGGTCCCGGCGAGGCCGCGGACGATCCCCGACCCGGTCGAGCCCGGAAGGGGCGACGAAACGGAGGCCCCGATGCACCGCTCGAAGCTGATCCTGCTGACGGTCGCGCTGGCCCTGGTCGCGGGCTGCGCGCAGAAGTCCGCCCAGACCGCCGAAACGCCCGCCGACACCTCGTCGAAGGCGGCCGCGACGGCGCCGGCCGCGACGCCGGCGGCCCCCGCCGCGCAGCTGCTCGCCAAGTCGCTCTACGACGACGGCGCGCGTGCGAACTCGACGCCGGTCGACGCCGCGAAGGCCAAGGCGGGCGAGAAGCTCTTCGCAACCAAGGGCTGCACCGCCTGCCACGCCTACGGCAAGAAGCTCACCGGCCCCGACCTCAAGGGCGTGACCGCGCGCCGCACGGCAGCCTGGATGGAGCACCAGATCATGGAGCCGGACGTGATGACGAAGACCGATCCCATCTCGCACCAGCTCATGGTCGCCAACAACAACCTGCAGATGCTGAACCTGCACCTCACGCAGGCCGAGGCGCAGAGCCTGATCGAATACTTCAAGAAGCTCGACAAGGCGAAGTAGGCGGAACGGGCGCCGCCCGCCCGCTGCGCGACGGTGCGCGATCGCGGCCCGCAGCCGGCTCGGAGAAGGGGAGGCGCTTCGCGGACGGGCCGGGCTTCCACGCCCGGCCCGTGTCATGGCTGGCCCGCGCGGCTCGCCGGCGGGCGGCCTACGCTGCCGCCTTGTCCTCGAGCATCTCCTCGTCGTTCCAGCCCCTGAGCCGCATGAGCTCCTCGAAGCCGATCCGTCGCGTCCCGTGCAGGTGCGTGAGGCTCTGGCGGAGCGGGCGCACGAAGAAGTCCGGATTCCACTTCTCGGCCGGGAACGGCAGCATGTCGAACGGGACCAGGTAGCTTCCGCACGGAGCGCCCCAGAGCGACCGCAGCAGCACGAGCCAGCCGCGGTTCGTCCTCGCGGTCAGGTACGAGAGTCCCGACTGGCCCCGGGCGGGGCAGATGCGCCCGCGTCCGGTCCAATCGCCGATGCCGGGCGGGTGCCACCGCGCGCCGCGCCGCCAGAGCGGCCCCATGTCGGGCACGCGGAGCAGGCCGGCCGCTTCCGAGCGCCCGATGCGCCGGGCGCCGCCGAGATCCGTGACCAGGCTGGTGAGCACGCGCCGGAGACGCGCGGCGAGCGGCGGCCGCTTGCGACCGTCCGCCGTGACGAACGGAACGAGGAAGTCGGACGGCCCCGTGATGCCCTCCGAATGGAGCAGCGACACGACCCAGCCCTGGCGGCTGCGGCCGATGAAGCAGTTCCCCATGTGACGGGACGCCCAGCCGGTCGTGACCCTGGAATTGCGCGCCATGAATCGGGCTCCTCGCTGCGGCGCCGGCGTGAGGGCATTCGTCCTCCGCGCCGGGCCGAGCAGCTCAGCGGAACGAGCGAGCGGGACACGGGGAGGCGCCCGCGGCTGTTTCCACTCCGGAGGACAGCGATTCTCGTGCCGAATCGTGCAGTCGAGACTGGGCCCGAACGCGCCTCACGTGTTCCTCTTCACATTGCAGTCTGCACACGGCTCGGGCAGATCCTGCAGTCGCGCGGCGCCCGAAGGGACGCGCGCTCGCCGAGCGCCCGAGGTCGGAGCGAGCGCCAGGTGGGGACATCGGCACCGACGGGGCAGATCGGTTGAGATATGCCGAGCGAGTGCGCCCACCGCTATACCCAACCCCTCAATTCGCAGAGGATGGCATCGGCGACCGCAGTAGCTCCGGGGTGAACGTCAGGTCGACTTGACCGTGTGGAGTGGTGCAGGGTCCAGATGGCCCGGGTTCGCAGCACGCCGGGTCTCTTTGGTGACGCCCCGTGGTTTCGGTGAGAGTGCCGGCAGGAGGGAACGATGAGGCCTCGCGCGCGGCGAGTGGCGTTGACCGTCGGCACGGCCGTCCTGCTCCTCGCGGTGGCCGGAGCGGCCGCGGTGGGAGTCCACTACTCCAACTCGATCCTCAAGCCCGGCGGCCCGCCCACGCTGCGCGAGCAGCGGGTGCTCGAGGTGGCGCCGGACCGCGTCCGCCTCTCGCGGGACGCGGAGAGCCTGGAGGCCGGGACCTGGGCGCTCGAGTGGGAGGACGGATTCGGCTGGGTCGGCCCGGTGCTCGAGTCGGACAGCGCGAGCGTGCTGCGCTCCTTCCGAGGCGTCCGCGGGCGCCTGGCGGCGGGCGGTTGGGCGAGCCTGCGCGGCGTGCCCAGGGCGGCCGACCCGCTCAGCATGCTCGGCCTGCGCTACGAGACCGTGACGGTCGAAGGACCGCTGGGGAGCTGCCCGGCGTGGCTTGTCCCCGGGGAGGACTCGACCTGGGTCATCTACGTCCACGGGCGCGGCGCCACGCGTGCCGAGGCCCTGCGCAGCCTCAGCGTGCTGGCCACCCGTGGCCTGCCGGGGCTGCTCGTGACCTACCGCAACGACCAGGGTGCGCCGCGCTCGCGCGATGGCTTCGACCACCTCGGCCTCAGCGAGTGGGAGGACGTCGAGGCCGCGGTCCGCTACGCGCTCGCGCACGGCGCCCGCGACCTCGTGCTCGTCGGCTGCAGCATGGGCGGGCAGGTCGTGGGGCAGTTCCTCGAGCGCTCCGCCCTGGCGCCGCGCGTGCGGGGCGTCGTGCTCGAGTCGCCACTGCTCGACTGGGACGCGACCCTCGCCCTGCGCGCCCGGATCCTGGGCGTGCCGGCCGCCGCCACCTGGCTCGGCGAGCGCGTCGCGACGCTGCGCGCGGGGATCGACTGGGACCGGCTCGACCTCGTCGCGCACCCGCCGGGCGGGGCCGCGCCGATCCTTCTCTTCCACTCGCGTCGCGACACCTGGGCCCCGGTGTCGTCGAGCGAGGCCTTCGCGCGCAGGCTGGGCGCCCGCGTCACTCTCGTCACGCTGGACACGGGCAACCACGTCAACGCCTGGAACACGGAGCCCGAACGCTACGCCCGCGTCGTGCACGCGTGGTGCACGGCGCACGGAATCGGCAGGGCGGCGCGATGAGCGCGTGTCCCGGCCAGCAGCCGTCACGGTCGGCGGTATCCCCGTTCCCCCACAACGAGAGGTACCATGCACAGTCACGTCCTCGCTTCTGCCTTTGTCCTTTGCGTCGCGGGCGCGGCCGCTCTTGCACCGGTGGCCGGGGCCCAGGGCCAGCCTCCCGGCACCGTCACCGTGTCGGGGGCGGTCACCGGCCTGAACCAGTTTGGCGGCACCCTCGATGGCGGCGGCGACGTCGAGTGGAGCAGCCTGGCCGTCAGCGGCAGCGTGACCCGTCAGTTCGTGCCGGCCTTCGCCGCCGGCGTCGCCCTGCGCTACGAGGTCCAGGACTGGCGCTTCCGCCCGGACGCCGGCCCGGCGCCGTGGAGCCGTCTGCAGCGCCCCGGCGCCAGCGTCAACCTGAGCCTCGCGCTCTCGCGGACCCTGGTGGTCGGAGTCTCGCCGACCGTGGAGTGGGCCTACGACCGCACGGCGGGCACGAACGACGCGCTCATCTACGGGTCCGTGGTCAGCGTGGCGAAAGTGCTCTCGCCGGGGCGCGTCCTGGGCGCGGGCGTGAACCTCAGCCGGCAGTTCTACTCGCTCAAGACGTCGCTGTTCGTCATCATCAACTGGAAGATCACTGAGCGCCTGCGGATCGCCAACGCGCCGGCGGCAGGGCCGGAGGGCGGGGCGGGCGTGGAACTGCGCTACAAGCTGTCGCCCGACTGGGAGCTGGCGGGCGGCGGCGTGTTGCGATCCGACCGCTACCGGCTCGACGACCTCGGTTCGCCCGCGGGGCGGGTCGGTGAGGCCGGCAGCATCCCGCTGCTCGCGAGGCTCTCGCGCCAGCTCGGATCCAAGGCACGGGCCGACGTCTACGCGGGGGCCCTGCTCAACGGGAGACTCAAGCTCAGGACCTCGGACGGCGACGAGATCTCCACGACGGACTACCAGCCCGCGCCGGCGATCGCGGCGACGCTCTCGGCGAAGTTCTGATTCCGGCGCGGTTGCCGGGCGCTGTCGCGCGGCGCCGGGCGCGAGCGGGAAACGGGGCGGGCCCGGCGTGTGCCGGGCCCGTCCTGATCCCCTCGCGCCGCGCACGCGGCGCGGCGCCCTGGGGCATCACTCGGCCAGTCGAACCAGCGTGCGGGTCAGGTGCTGGTTGCCGGCGACCAGCCGCGCGAAGTAGATCCCCGCGGGCAGCCGGTGGCCCGCGTCGTCACGCCCGTCCCACGCGAGCCGGTGGACCCCCGCGTCGCGCTCGCCCTGGAGCAGCGTGCGCACCAGCCGGCCGTCGACGGCGAACACCCTGATCTCGACCGCGCCGCGCGTCGCCAGGCCGAACTCCAGCGTGGTCGTCGAGCCGAACGGCGAGGGCATCGCCGGGGCGAGCCGCGCGCCCGCGCGCGCGACGTCGCCCACCGAGGTCGTGCTCTGCTCCGAGCCGAGCGCGGCGGTGGGCTCGGGCTCGGCGTAGCGGCGCAGGTACATCCAGTCCACGGCGAAGGCATGGACCCCGTCATTGTAGTTGTAGAACTCGACGGGGAGCGGGCCGTCCGGCACCGCCGCGGCCACGGTGAGCGAGCCGGCCGGTGTGGCGGCGTGGTCCACGAACCCGCGGCCCACCGTGGACGAGACCCACGCATCCTCGTACACGTGGAACTCGCCCGGGGGAGCGCCCAGGTTCACCGTGTAGAACGTGGGCGCAGCGTACGAGACGAAGTGGAGCGCGTACGCCGAGTTGAACGTCGACGCCTCGAGCAGCAGGCCGGGGACCGCGGTCCCGCTGATGAAGCCCGCGAACTTCGCGGTGCCGGGATCGTTGTCGAAGCGTGCGCGGAAGCCGAGCGCCACGCCGGGCGAGTAGGTCGTGGGCGAGCGCAGGTACGCGCCGCTCGGCAGGCTGAGCACGCCGTTCGCGACGCTCGGCAGGCCGCCGCGCGTCCAGCCTGCACCGGACTGGCCGTACTGCGTCCACGGGCCCTCGGGGCTCGTCGACGTGCAGAAGCCGTTCGTGTACGCACCGTTGGAGGTGTAGAAGAGGTAATAGACGCCGTCGAAGCGGCGCAACACGGGATCCGTGCAGCCGCCCGTGTCCCAGCCGTGCGTGGGCGCGATCACGGCCGAGGGCGGCTTGGTCCACGTCACGACATCCGGCGTGACCGGGAAGCCGTCCACGGTGGCGGCGCCCTTGGCGTAGCCGATCACCCAGCCGCCGGGGCCGTTCGCCTCGTAGTAGATGTAGTAGGTCTCGCCGACCCGCGTGAACGAGGGCGTCCAGAGCGAGTTCGCGTCCCACGAGCCCGGCGTCGGCGCGAGGATCACGCCGGCGCTGGTCCAGGTGAGCAGGTCGCCCGCGGCGTCGGCGCTGGCCAGGTACATCGAGCCGGGGCCCGAGCCGGGGAAGTAGACCATCCAGTAGCGCCCGTCGACCACGACCGGCGTGATGCCGTCGGGCTCCTTCAGCACCGCGACGCCGGTGCCGTAGCCCGCCAGGGCCTCGAAGCCGGTCCAGTGGATGAGGTCGGTGGACTGGCAGTGGACGGTCTGGCCCGGGCCGCGCGAGGGGAACATGTGGT
>JBAIWU010000571.1:0-3686 GCA_037917155.1 Candidatus Eiseniibacteriota bacterium | reverse complement strand
GATTGTGGTTAGTGCCCCCGCCCTGGCCGATGATCCGGCGCCGGATCGGGTCGTAAACGATGGCCGGCGCGCCGGCGGTCGGCGCGATGCCTTCCGTCGCGAGGTGCGTCCAGCGCGGTCCCTGACGGGAATCGAACGACCAGAGGTCGTGCCACCAGTAGCCGCCCCAGAGCAGCATGCGATCCGAGTCGGGATCCGCGAGCAGCATCGCGCCGCCGCGGCGCGCCGGCGCCGGATCCGGTCCCTCGGGCAGGACCTGGGACCACTGGTCCGTGTCGAGCGCGAGCTCGAAGCACTGGCTCTGGACGGCGGTCCAGATCCCTCCGTACTGGATCAGGCTGGCCCGCTCGGGCGAGTAATCGCCCGCGTGCCATGACACCGGGCCGGGCCCCGACCCGCCCGCCGACACCTGCGACCACGCAGGCGTACCGTCGAGGCGGAGCGCCCACGTGTCTGCACGCTCGTGACCGTCCTGCCATCCCTCGCCGCCGCTCACGAGCATCACGCGGTGTTCGCGATCGACCGCGGCCAGAAAGGTCTGCCGGGGCGACGGGCGCACCGGGATCACGAGCGAGTCCCACGATGCCGGATTCGCGAGCGGCAGCGCCCAGGTCTCGTCCGAGATGTAGTAGGGCGGCGGATACGCCGAGTAGTCGCCGTCCACCCAGCCTCCGAAGAGAACCATGCGGTCGTTCCACGGATCGTAGACCGCCTTCGCGCCCTCCCGGTGGAGCGGCGAGCGGCCGCCGGCCGCGAGCCGATGCCAGGCCGGCGTGCCCGCGAGCTCGAGCGCCCAGGTGTCGCCGAGCTGGCCGCCGGAGTACGCATAGCCGCCGAAGATGACCAGGCGGCGACGGACCGGGTCGAAGGCCGCCGCGCAGCCGGCGCGGCTGTGCGGCCCGTCGCCCGAGGTGACGATCCTCGTCCAGCGCGGAGCGTCCCCCAGCGTAAGTGCCCAGACGTCGTCGTAGTCGACGAGCCACGTGCGGTAGCCGCCGAACACGATCACGCGATCGCCGGCCGAATCGTAGACCGCGGCGAAGTTGTAGCGGGAACCCGGGTACTCCGGTCCTCCAATCGGCTGGCGGCTCCACGCGGGGTGTCCATCGGCCGGCAGCGAAAGGCACCAGAGCTCGCCAGCGCGCGCCCCGTTCACGAACACCATGCGATGCCGCACCGGATCGTGGAGCGCCACGTGCCCGTACATGGGCGGTGGGTCCACGGGGCCGGCGAGCAGCTGCCACTCGGCGCGCGGAGAATCGGCCTGTGTCGCGTGCGTGCCGTCGGCGTCCGCCGCGCGAAGGCCCTCGGCCTTCGCGACGCGCGGCGTGGCCGGCAGCGCGATCAGCGCGGCAAGGAGAACGATCGCCAGGCGCCCAGGGGGCTGTATGCGGCTCGTTCTGCGTTTCATGGCGTCTCACCCATCGCCTGAAAGGCTCCCACAGCGCGTGCCTCGTCATGAACCCGGGCAAGGCGCCTGCGGGAGAACAGTGGGCCGGACCCATCCTGTGGTATGCCGCCGCGGCCCGTCGCCCGCCCGTGCTACCCTGCCGCCATGTCGCAGGCGCGTGAGGCCCCGATGGCCGCGGACCATCGGCGACGCCCCCGCCGATGGGGCGCTTCGAGCGGGACGGGCCGCGCCTCGCGGCTGGCGCGCGCCCTGCTCCTCGCCGGAGCGGTCGCCATCCCCGCGCCGCCGGCACGCGCGCAGGCCGTCCCCGCCGACTCCACGCTGTTCCCCGCGTACTCGCCGCACTGGTCGCACATCCGCATCTCGGACTTCGGGCGACAGGTGAAGTACCTGCCCTACGGCGCCGCGCGCGAGGCGGGCTACCGCTGGTACGCGAGCCACGTCGACATGATGGAAGTCGGCATGGACACGTTCGTCAGCACGTACGACGGCCAGCCGTCCGCGTACGTCAAGTCGCTCAACCCGACGATGCGGACGTTCGGGTACGACTACGACCTCACGATCTGCCAGCACCTCGTCTGCACGGACACGAACGGCCCGAACACCGCGGAGAGCCGCCTGCCGGAGGAGCAGTACCTGCACTTCTCCGAGGACACGCGGCTCGCGTTCAAGGCGCTCGACGGCGCGACGATCGACACCGTCACGATCCCGGGCTGCCCCGCGCCGGAGCCGCTCGCGGCCGCGTCGCGTGTGCAGGTCTACGCCTGGAAGGACCGGCGCTGGCTGCCCAACCTGAAGGACGCGCGCTGGCGGCAGTGGTACGCCGACCATCTGCTCGACGAGATGGCGCACGACCGGGACGGCAAGCCGAACCCCGTGGACGGGCTGTTCCTCGACGAGCATGGGCCCGGCTTCTCCGTACCGATGTCCGTCGGCGTTCAGACCGTCATCCTTTCGGGCGGCGGCATCCGCGAGTACGACGGCCTCGCGCCGCACCCGTACCGGTCCGGCCACCCGGACTCGCTCGACGCGCGCTACCACGCCGACGTGGTCGACTGGCTGCGCTACCTCGCCGGGCGGCTCGCGGCGACGGGCCACTTCGCGCACATCAACGCCGCCGAGTGGTTCATGACGCCGGACGTGTTCGAGCAAAGCCTCGCCGCGCGCGGCGCGATGATCGAGCACCTGCACGGGGCGGATCGCTTCCGCGGCGGCGCCCCGGAGTACGAGCGGTTCATCGCGCAGGTGCGCCAGCTCGTGGCGGCGGGCGGCTCGATCGACCTGGCCGGGACGATGTGCGACGAGGGCCCGCCCGCGTACACCGCGGGCGACTACGCCACGCCCGTCGAGCGGTTCCGGATGTGGAATCTCGCCAGCTACTACCTCGTGCGCGACGCGCCCGGCGACTCCGGCACGGTCTGGTTCGATCCCAACCTGTGCATCGACCCGCACGCGGCCGCGCCGCTCGACTTCCGCGCGCAATGGCTGGCCGCCTGCGAGCGGGACGTGGGCCAGCCGGCGGATACGGCGTCCGTCGCGCAACGGGGCCCGCTTGCCTGCGGTCCGGACGAGTACCGGATCTTCGTCCGGCACTACACGCGCGCGACCGTGCTCGTGCGGCCGGCGGACGGGTGCGCGCCGGCGGATTACGGCGACGGCACGGCGGTGCGCCTGGCGTTGCCGGGGCCGATGCGGCTGCTCGAGCCGGACGGCTCGCTCGGCGCGCCGAGCGACTCCATCGCGCTCCGCAGCGCCGAGGCGGCCATCCTCTTCCCCGCCGACGAGCGGTGACGCGGGCCGGCCGGGGGCCGGCGCACCGCCCTCGTATCGAGAGTCCGTTCGCGACGGCACCGAATTCCTTCCCCGACACCCACATCCACGCGAAGAGTCCTTGCACCTGAATGATTCCGTGTTCCAACATATTCCCCGTCGGGGAACTCCCTTGCCCTCGGAGAATGGCCGTGCTCCGTTCCCTCACCCTCCCACTCGCCGCGCTCGCGGGCTTGGCCCTCATCGGCCCGCCGGGCCCCGCACATGCCGCGTCGGGCTTCGTGATGCGGTGGGACGCGCTCGCGTCCGCCGGCAGCGGCGCGCCCCCGTCGAACGCCGCGGGCCTCGGCATGACCGTCGGCCAGGCGGTCACCGGCGTCGCGTTCGATGCCGGCCCCGCCAAGGTCGAGGCTGTCGGCTTCTGGCGTGGCGGGGTGCTCGGCGGCCACGTGACCGCGGTCGGGCCCGGACGGGTCGACGATCTCGTGCTCGGACTCGAGTCGGT
>JBAIWU010000570.1:0-3051 GCA_037917155.1 Candidatus Eiseniibacteriota bacterium | reverse complement strand
GACGACGGGGATGCGCAGCCACGGCAGCAGCGCGACCCAGGCGCCCGCGAGCGCGGGCAGCGCGGCGAGCCGCGGGCCGGATGGCCGCCGCGTCGCCCACGCGCCGCCCGCGGCGTAGCCGCAGGCGAGCGCGGCGAGCGTGACCGCGATCAGCACGGACCACAGGTAGAGCCCGGCGCCGAACGAGGGCGCCAGCACGCGCGTGCCGAGGATCTCGAGCACGAGCACGGCGGCGCCGGCCAGCGCGACCACGGCGTACAGCGCGGGCCGCCTCATCGCGCCGACTCCGGCAGCGCGTGGATCCCGCCCGTGACCTCGACGCGCACGGGCCAGCCCTCGAGCTCTCGCGGCAGCGCGTCGCGCAGCCCGGGCGTGAGCCGCACGACCATCACCAGGATGCAGGGCCGGCCGTCGGGCGTGCGCGCCTCGGCCGTTCCGACCACGCCGGGGATCGCCATCAGGGCGGGCGTGTGCGCCGCGAGCACGTCGGCGAGCGGGCGCCGGGGTGTCATCTCGGGACTCCTTTCGGGCTGCTCGCGGCACGCGACGAGCGCGAGCGCCAGGGCGCAGGCGAGCGCCCCGGCCCGCACGGCGGACCGGGGCGCGTGAACGGCCTTCCGGCTGGGCGCCGCCCGCACGCTCACCGGACCGCGGTCACTGCCCTACCATGGTCGCGCCGAGGTAGGACAGCACGTCGCCGATCGGGTTCGCCACGGCCGTGCTGCTGCTGCCCGCGTAGAGCAGGCCCACCGCGCGCGGGTTCGTCGTGACGTCCTCGACCATCAGCGAGCCGGAGTCCCCGGAGTTGAGGAACCTGCTCGCGCGCTGGCCGACGAGGATCTGGCCCGTGAACGTCTTCGTGAACGACGTGCCGGCGCACTCGGTCTCGTAGCCGACCGAGATGGTGGCGTTGAGGCCCGAGATCGTGCCGCGCGTCAGCCCGGTCGTGCGCCCGCTCTTCTTGACCGCGAGCCCCACCGTGGCGTTCAGCGTCAACGCCGAGAGCGTGCCGATCTCGAGGATCGCGCCGTCCGTGCGCACCATGCCCGAGCGCACCTGCGCGATCGCGCAGTCGACGTTGGGCGTGCTGGCCGGCGGGTAGAGCGTCGAGAGCGTCGAGACGTCCGCGACGATGTTCGTGTTCGACGCGCTGCACGAGGCGTCCACGAGGCCCGGCTGGTTGACATCGTCGCCCACCTGCGCGACCCGGTTGTTACCGCCCGGGACGACGTCGCCCGCGAACACGTGGCTGTTGCTCAGGATGTACTGCGAGCCGCCCTTCTGCACGAGCGCGCCCAGCGTGCCGCTGCAGCAGTAGCCGTTAGCGATGTCGTTGACGTTGCCGCCGGACGTGCCGAGCTGGATCGGCGGGGTCTGCTTGGCCGTGTGGCTCGTGCCGCCGCCGCCCTTGTACGCGTGGATCTTCCCGCTCACGTACTCGACGACGGCGTAGCCGTCGATCGTCGAGGGCAGCCGGCCGGTGCCCAGCGGCGTCTCCGTGAGCACCATGATCGCGGGCCGGCCCTGCGCGTCCGCGGTGATCGCGGTGCCCACGACGCCCGGCGTGCTCATCAGCGCGGGCGTGTTGGCCTCCTGCGAGCGCATCGCCATCCGCAGCTCGGAGGGGGTCGCCTTGAGGCCCGCGACCGGGGCGATCGCGTCCTCGGGGCCGGTGACGAGCGAGCTCTTCTTGCTGCAGCTCGCGAGGAGCGCGCCGAGCGCGACGAGCATCGCGAGCGCGGCGAGGGAGAGGAGGATCCGGAGAGGGGTCTTCCGCATGTCGGACTCCTTCAGGTGTGGGGGCCCTGCTCGACCGGGTCGAGCGCCGACGGTCGGCCGCCGCCGACCGTTGGACTTTGCACCCATCTGACGCCGGTGATCCAGCGCAAACTGGGGGTCAACCCGGGTCGAAATGAACTGCCATCTCGTTCTCCCGCAGGGTATTGCCGCGTCCGATCGCGAACGGGGCGGCCGACGGCCGAGGCCAGGGTCCGCTGCCGCAACGGCCCGGGACCGGGCCGCCACCACGCGTCCCGTCCATGACCTTCGAGGCTGGCCGCTCCGCCGTGTGCCGAGGCCGGCGCGGGTCGCCCTCGCGCGTGCGGCGCGCGACGCGGCCGGGCCCCGATGCTACCGTCGCCGCGCCATGTCCACCGCGCAGCCCGAGGGCGTCATCCGCTTCGAGGTCGTGCACCGGCACGCGCCGCTCGACGAGCGCGTGCACGGGGACGTCGCGCGCGCGCTGGCGGCGTGGCGCGGCATCCTCGCGCACCTGCGGCTGCTCGGCCGCGACCCCGCGCGCTACGAGGGCCTCGGCTACGGCAACGTGAGCGCCCGGGTCGGGCCGTTCGGCGCGGTCGGGCGCGGCCGGAGGCGCTTCCTGGTCACGGGCACGCAGACCGCGGGGCTCGCGCACGCGACGCTGCGCGAGTTCTGCCTCGTCGAGGCGTGGGACGTCGAGCGCAACCGGGTCGAGAGCGCCGGCCTCGTATCGCCCTCGTCCGAGTCGCTGACGCACGCGGCGCTCTACGACGCTTCGCCCGGCGTGCGCGCCGTGCTGCACGCGCACGCGCCGGAGATCTGGCGCCGCGCCCGCGCGCTCGGCCTGCCCGTCACCGACGCGGCCGCCGCGAACGGGACGCCGGGGATGGCGCGCGAGGCGACCCGGCTTTGGCGAGAAGGCACGCTCGCCTCGACCCGCATCGCCGCCATGGGCGGCCACGAGGACGGCGTGCTCGCGGTCGGGGATACCATCGAGGAGGCCGGCGGCGTGCTGGTGCGCACTATGGCGCGCGCGCTCGTGCTCGCATGGTGAGGCGCCCGTGCGCGTGAGCGGGCGCGACACCCGCGCGGCGTGGTGGCAGGAGGGCGCGATCGCGTTCATCGACCAGCGCGCGCTGCCGGCCCGCGTCGAGATCGGCGTCGCGCGCACGCTCGAGGAGGCCGCGCGCGCGATCGAGGAGATGGCGGTCCGCGGCGCGCCGCTCATCGGAGTCGTCGCCGCGGACGCGATGGCGCTCGCCGCCCGGAGCGGCCAGAGGCCGGAGGCGG
>JBAIWU010000569.1:0-1737 GCA_037917155.1 Candidatus Eiseniibacteriota bacterium | reverse complement strand
GCGGGATGGGCGGCCCCGGCGCGGGCGGCATGCGCATGCGGATGATGCGGGGCGCCGGCATGCGCGCGGAGCTGATGGCCGCCCTCAAGCTCACCGACGCGCAGAAGGAGAAGCTGGCGGACCTGCGCGACCGCCAGCAGCGCGAGGCGATCCAGGCGCGGGCCGACCTCCAGCTCGCGACGCTGGACCTGCGCCGGCTGATGCGCGTGGAGCGGCCGGATCGCTCGGCGATCGACGCGCAGATCGACAAGATCGCGGAGCGCCGCGCGGCGATGCGCAAGAGCCAGATCGCCACGATGTTCGATATGCGCGACGTCCTCACGGCGCAGCAGCGGGATCTGCTGAAGCAGAAGCGCGCCGAGCTGCGCGAGCAGATGCGCACGCGCTTCCGCGACAACGCGGGCGGCGGCGGGGCCCGGCGCGAGGTGATCCGCGAGCGGCGCACGGGGGGCGGCGGCTCGCAGGACTCGCAGTAGTCCACGGGCCCGGCGGGGCGCCGGGGCCGGGCGTGGCTCGGGAGGGCGCCGGGATCGGCGCCCCTCGCGTGAGCCCGACGCCCCCATCCGTGCGCCCCGCCACCGCGCGGGCCGTGCCTCGACGGAGGCCGCCGCGGCCCGGGTGGTGCCTGAGTCTGAATCTCCCGGCGCCGGATGCCGGCAATTCGCGCGCGCGAGGCACGATCACCGCCCGGCCCGCCTTACGTTCCGCGCCCCGCCTGTGCTAGGTTCCCCGCTTCGCCAAGTCGGGCAGGGAGCGTGTTCGAGGCACTCAGCGACCGTTTTCAGGGCATCCTTCGCAATCTCACCGGTCAGGGCCGGCTGAGCCCGGACAACATCCGGGAAGCCTTGCGGGATGTCCGTCGTGCGCTGCTCGAGGCCGACGTCCAGCTCGACGTGGTGAAGGAGTTCGTCGCGCGGGTGGAGGCGCGGGCGGTGGGCGAGGAGGTGCTGAAGAGCCTCACGCCCGGCCAGCAGGTGGTCGGCATCGTCCACGACGAGCTCGTGAGCCTGCTCGGGAAGACCCCGGTCACGCTCGCCGGCTCTCCGCATCTGCCGACGGTGATCGTGCTCGCCGGCCTGCAGGGCTCGGGCAAGACCACCTTCGCGGGGAAGCTCGCGGTCTGGCTCGGCAAACGCGACAAGCGCGTGCTGCTCGCGAGCGCGGACGTCTACCGTCCGGCGGCCATCGACCAGCTCGAACGCGTCGCCGCGCAGGCGGGCGCCGGGTTCTGGCGGGCGGGGGACGGCGCGCCGCCGCTGGCGATCGCGACGGGCGCGCTCGAGCAGGGACGCACGCGTGGCTTCGATTTCCTGGTGCTGGACACCGCCGGGCGCCTGCAGATCGACGAGCCGCTGATGGTCGAGCTGGAGCAGATCATCGGCACGGTCGAGCCGGTCGAGCGGCTGCTGGTGGTCGACGCGATGATCGGCCAGGAGGCGGTGCGGGTCGCCGAGGAGTTCAACCGGCGCGTGCAGCTGACAGGCGTGGTGATGACCAAGATCGACGGCGACGCGCGTGGCGGCGCGGCGCTCTCGGTGCGGGCGATCACCGGCGTGCCGATCAAGTTCCTGAGCACCGGCGAGAAGGTCGAGGCCAGCACGCTCGAGCCCTTCTACCCGGATCGGCTGGCGTCGCGCATCCTCGGCATGGGCGATGTGCTCTCGCTGATCGAGCGCGCCGAGCAGACCTACGACGCCGAGCAGGCCAAGAAGATGCAGAAGAAGCTGATCAAAGGCT
>JBAIWU010000568.1:0-1589 GCA_037917155.1 Candidatus Eiseniibacteriota bacterium | reverse complement strand
GACGACCGCGGTGCGTTTCTGATCGCGCTGGTGTTCGCCTCGCTCGGCTTCATCGGGGTGGGCGTCAATTTGCACGACGCCGCCGACGTGCTGGTCTCGGTGGTGAGCACGCTCGTGCTCCTGGTGGCGTTGTTCCGCTTCGGGCTGCTGAGCGCCCTGGTGGCCACGTTCGCGGTCCTGCTGCTGCCCCTGGCGTCGCCGCTGCTCGATGCGTCCTCGTGGAGCAGCGCCCGCGGCCTGCTGCTGGCGGCGCCGTTCTTCGCGCTGACCGCGTGGGGCTTCTGGATCGCGCTCGCGGGCAAGCCGCTGTTCGGCGATCCGCTGCAGGAGAAGCGGCCCGCGGACGCGTGACGCCCGCCGCGGCGGGCTGCTAGCCTGCGCCGGCGCCGCCATCCCCTTTCCGAGGAGCCCCACCGCCGTGCTCGCGATCGCGCTCCGTGTCCCCGAAGCCTTCGACGCGCGCGCCCGCTGGGCGCTGGGCCGGCTCGCGGCGGCCTGGGGGCTGCCCGTCCGCTACGCCGACGCGACTGCGGAGGTGGACCTCGCCTACGGCCCGCCGGAATCGCGGCGGCCCGGCGACCGCGTGTTCGTGCCGTTCGACGCGGCGCTCTACGAGCCCGCGACCGCGTGCGAGGCGGCGCCGCTGGACGGCGGCAGCGCGTGGGTCCGGCGCGGCGCCGACCCGGCCGCGCCCGACCTCGTGGGCGGCGCGTACCGGCTGCTCACGTTCCAGGACGAATCCCAGGTCGACGAGGCCCGGCGCGACCGCCGCGGCATCTTCACGTGCGACGCGCTGCCCGCGGCGCGGCTCGCGTGCGCGGGCGCGCCACTGGTGGAGCACCACGCGGCGCGGCTGCTCGAGCGGCTGCTGGCGGCGCGGCCCAGCCTCGCCGCGGCATGCGTGCCGCGCTGGCCGGAGGGCCGGCGCTGGGCGGTCGCGCTGACGCACGACACCGACGCCGTGCGGATCGGCGCGCCCGGCGAGATCGCGGTCAACCTGGCCAAGGCGGCGCTGCGCCGCGACCCGGTCTCGGTGGAGATGGTGCGGCTCGGCCTGCGCCACGGCCGCGCGGTTTCCGGCAACCCGCTCTGGGGATTCCCCGGCTGGCGCGGGTTCGAGGACGCCCGCCACGTACGGAGCGCGTTCTACCTGTTCGCCGCGATGCCCGGCAAGCCGCGCGACCTGAACGACTGCAAGTCCAGCGTGCTCGATCCGGGCGCGGACTGGGCGCTGCTGCGGGAGATGGCCGCGGACGGCTGGGAGTTCGGCCTGCACCCGCCGATCCACGCGAAGGACGACCTCGACATCCTGCTCTGGTGCAAGCGCACGATCGAGGCGCGCCTCGGCGCGACCGTCCACGGCCTGCGCCATCACTACTGGGCGCTCGACTGGCGTCGGCCGCACCTCACGTGGCGCCGCCACGTCAACGCGGGCTTTCGCTACGACGCCTCGATCGCGTGGCGCGACCGGCCCGGCTTCCGCGCCGGCACGTCGCTGCCGTTCCGGCCGTTCGATCCCGGCCGGGCCCGCGCGCTGGACCTGCTCGTGCTGCCGAGCAGCCTGATGGACGGCCACGTGATCGGAAACC
>JBAIWU010000567.1:0-2990 GCA_037917155.1 Candidatus Eiseniibacteriota bacterium | reverse complement strand
CGTGCGCCGGCCGGAGCGTCCGGGCCGGCGCACGTCCGGGGTCAGCGGCGCGAGGCGCCCAGCCGCTCACGCGCGAGTCCCGCCTCTCCCGCTCCCGGGAACCGGCTCACCAGCTCCTGGAACGTCCGGCGGGCTTCCGTGGCCCGGCCGAGCTTCTCCTGGCAGAGCCCCAGCTTGTAGAGCGCCGCGGCCGCCCGGTCGCCCTTCGGCCAGCGCTCGCCCACGACCGCGTACGCCGCCGCCGCGCTGTCGAACGCGGCTTCGGCGAACCAGCACTCCGCGAGGCCGTACTGCGCGTTGTCCGCGAGCTCCAGGTTGGGGTAGCGCGCGAGGAAGTCCCGGTAGCCCTGCATGGCGAGCGGGTAGCGGCCCTCGGTGAGGTCGCGGGTCGCCTGGTCGTAGAGTTGCGTGGGGTCGGGCCCGCCCACCGCGGGCGCCGGCCCCGCACCTCCCGCGGGAGCGGGGCCCGGCGGCGTTCCGCCCGTCGGCGAGACCGCGGGCGGCGGCCCTGCCGCGGACGAACTCGCACGGGCCGCCCAGTCGCCGAAGCGCTGCTGCACGTCGTCGAGCTTGCCCTCGAGCCGCGCCATGTGGTCGAACAGCTCCTGCATCGTGCTGCCGGACGTCGCGCGCGTGCTGAGCAGCAGGTCGCGCTGCTCCGCGAGGTCGTGCCGCGTGTCGGCGAGCACGCGGTACGCGACCGAGTCGCGCACGCCCATCGTGTCCACCTGGGCGCGAAGGCTGTCGAGGCCCGAGCGCAGCACGTTCAGCTGCGTCGTGTAGCAGCCCGGCGTCATCGACGCCGCCGCGACCAGGACGGCGGCGAGGGCGGCGGCCGTCCGCCGCCCCACGCGCCCGCGTTCCGGCACTGCGCTCACGGCTTCGAGAACTCGCACCGGCGGTTCTTCGACCACGCGGCCTCGTCGTGGCCGTCGACCGCGGGGCGCTCCTTGCCGTACGAGATCGTGGTCAGCCGGTTGGCCGCGACGCCCGCGCCCGTGAGGTAGTCGCGCACGGCGTCGGCCCGCTTCTGGCCGAGGCTCATGTTGTACTCGACCGTGCCGCGCTCGTCGCAGTGGCCCTCGATCCGCGCGGTGAGCGCCGGCGTGTCGCGCAGCAGCTTGGCGTCGGCGTCGAGGACGGCGTGCGCCGCCTCGTCGAGCGCCCACGAATCGAACGCGAAGTACACCGTCTTGAGGTCCGACACCGTGGCCGCCGGCGGCGCGGGCGTGGGCGCCGGCGTCGGGGCGGGCGTCGGCGGCGGCGTCGGCGCGGCCTGCGTGGGCGCGGGCGCCGGGGGCGCCGGAGCCGGCGCCGGCGGCTTCTTCGCACAACCCGCAACCAGCAACACGGTCGCGACGAGCGCCAACACGGTGAAGCGGAGAGCGGTGGAGCGCATGTCGGAGTTCTCCTTCTCTAGTGTGGGGCCGCGCGATCGCCGCGAGGCGACCATGCGGGTGAGAGTGCCGTGCGGCCACCCGTGTCCAGCTTGCGGGGAGCGGCGCCGTCCAGGTCGCTGACCCAGAGCGAGCGGGGCCCCTCGCGATCCGAGGTGAAGACCAGGTGCCTTCCGTCCGGTGACCAGTGGGGGTTCTCGTTCGCCCCGCCGCTCACCACGCGCATCGCGCCCGATCCGTCCGGGCGGCAGACCCAGATGTCGAACCCGCCGCTCGTCCTCGCCACGAACGCGATCCGGTCGCCCTTCGGCGACCAGGCCGGAGAGTCCGTGTAGTCCACGTCGTACGTCAAACGTCGCACGTTCCCGCCGTCCGCGTCCATCACGTGCACCTGCGGGGTACCGGAGCGGTCGGAGGTGAACGCGATCTCGCGCCCCGTCGGCGACCAGCAGGGCGCGGTGTCGATGGCCCGGTTCGACGTCAGTCGCCGGGGCGAGCCGCCGCGGGCGTCGAGACGGTAGATTTCGGCGTTGCCGTCGATGCCCAGCGTGCAGGCGATGTTACGGCCGTCCGGCGAGTACTCCCCGCCCGTGTTGAGGCCCGGCCGGCCGGAGACGAGGAAGGGCCGCCCCCCCGTCGCGGGCAGGACCCAGAGCTGCGGGCCGGTACCGCCCCGGTAGGACGTGAACAGGAGCAGCGAGCCGTCCGGGGACCAGGAGGGCAGCTGCGCGATGGAGCCGTCGTGCGTGAGGGCGTGCGCGTCGGCGCCATCGGCGTCCATCACCCAGAGCTCCTTGTTGCGCCCCTCCTGCGTGATGAACGCGATTTGCGTGAGCGCCACGCCGGGCTCGCCCGTGAACTGCATGACGATGTCGTCCGCGAAGCGGTGCGCGAGCGTTCGCCAGTCCGCGGCCGGGCCGCGGTACTGCTTCGCGAAGATGGGCTTCTTCCCGGGCCAGTCGTGGACCTCTCCGTCGAGCGTCACCTGCGAGCCGGTCAGGGTCCAGCGGCCGCCGACCTCGGCCTGCACGTCGGCCGACGCCCCGACGCCGTCCCACGCGCGCACGACCGTGAACGACGCCGAATTCACGAGGTCGTTCGCGAGCACCTCGTCCGCCTGCACGCTGCCCTTGGCCGCGTCGCGGTCCCCCGCGGCCTCGAGCGGCAGGCAGCGGATGGGCAGGCGCACGGCCGTGCCCGAGCGCACGTCCAGCCGCACGTCGGACTGCGCGCGCGCCCAGGTCGCGGCGAGGGCGAGCGCCAGCCCCGCCCCGGCGACGCCGGCGGCGATCCGTCCGCCGGGGCGCCTCATGAGCCGGAGTACTCGAAGCCGAAGTGCACGCCGAGGTCCGGGCCCGCGTAGCCCAGCGGCAGCGGCGGCAGGTGGCCCGTGAGGATCACCGCGCGCGCCGCCGACTGGTCGAAGAACGGGTAGCCGCTCGAGGTCTCGATCCGGGGCGCGGTGAGGGAGCCGTCGCGCGAGACCCGGAAGTAGACCTGGGCGCGGGTGCCCGCGGGCACGCCGGCCGCGGGCGTCCAGTTGCGCGCGATCATGATGCGCACCTGCTGCAGGTAGTACGCGAACTCGAAGTT
>JBAIWU010000566.1:0-2571 GCA_037917155.1 Candidatus Eiseniibacteriota bacterium | reverse complement strand
GACCTCCCGCGCCGCTCGCGAGCGCGGCGCGCGCCGTGCGCGCCCGCTGCCCGCGCTACTCGAGCGCCCTCGCGAGCCACCTTACCACGTTGATCGCGAACTGCCGGTCGTCGTTGCCGGGCGAGTTCATGCCCATCTTGAAGCGCGCGGGGCCCGCCACCTGCGCGGTCATCATCGCGGCTTCGCCGAGCACCACCACGCGCCCCTTGCCGAGCGTGAATGCCAGCCCCTGCGCGCGCCCGCCGGCCGGCGAGCGCTTGTCGGGCGGCACGTCGCCGCCCGCCTGGCCGAAGCCCACCATCAGGTCCTCGGCCCGGTCCGAGAGCCGCATGAGCGCGGTCGCGCCGGGCGGGCCCGAGAGCGACTGGCCGGTGAACGCGACCACGGTGCGCACGCGCTCGCTCGAGTCGCGCCCGCGCACGATCGGGTGGTCGGTCGCGAGCCCGTGCCCCGCGGTGTAGGTGATGATGCTCGCGCGGCGCGGCGCGCCCTGGAGCGGGTCGATGGTGTAGGCGCTGCGCATGTCCACGCCGAGCGTGTCGCCCAGAGCGCGCGCCGCCGAGCCCATCGGCGCGTGGTCGGCGATCAGCAGCAGCGCGCCACCCGCGCGCACCCAGTCATGGATCACGGCGCACTCGGCGGGCGTGAAGGCCGGGTGGGCCGCGGCCGGATCCGCCATGTCGTCCACGCCGAGCGCGTTCGCGATCACGAGGACGTCCACGCCGCCCAGGCTCGCGGGCGAGAACGCCGTCGTGCCCGGGACGACCTCGCAGCCGTCGTGACGGACCAGGTCCGCGAAGGGCCGATAGCGGCCGGACATGGTGTGGAACTCGTGATGGGCCTGGTCGATCATCACGCACGGATGCCGCGAGGTGAACGCGGGCCGGGCGATGCGCGTGTCGAAGGTGGTGTCGGGCTCCTGCTGGGCGAGCACCGGCACCAGCGGCGCCAGGGTCAGCGCCGCGGAGAACGCCAGGAACGGGATCGAGCGCACGCGAGGCCTCCGGGGGCACGGGGAAGGTGCTCTGTAGATGGCGGCGGCCAGCTTACGCGGATTCGGCTCCCGCGCGAGCCCGCGGGCAGGACGGCCGCGCGGCGCTGGTGCCGGGCGCGTCCACCCCGCGCCCGCTCGAGCCGCGACCCTGCCCGCCGGAAACCGACCGGCGGGGCCGGCGCCCCACTTCCCTCGACCCGCGGGATCGACGCGTTTCGCCCGCCCCGCCCTTCGGGCTAGAATTGCCGCCATGCTGCTGCCCCGCTCGCCCGCTCCGGCCGGCCCCCTGACGGACACGCATGGCCGCGTGGTGCGCGACCTGCGGATCTCGGTCACCGACCGCTGCAATCTGCGGTGCGTCTACTGCATGCCCGCCGAGGGCATGCCGTGGCTGCCCAAGGAGCAGATCCTCACCTACGAGGAGATCGCGCGCTTCACCCGCGTCTGTCTCGATCTCGGTGTGACCGGCGTGCGACTCACGGGCGGCGAGCCGACGGTGCGCCTCGACCTGCCGGTGCTGGTGCGGTTGCTCCACGCGCTCAAGCCGGGGCTCGATCTCTCGCTCACCACCAACGGCCTCAAGCTCGAGGCGATGAGCGGCGAGCTGAGGGATGCCGGCCTCACCCGGGTCAACGTGAGCCTGGACACCCTTCGCCCCGAGCGATTCCTGCGGCTCGCGCGCCGCGACCGCCATGCCGATGTGATGCGCGGGCTCGAGGCGGCACGCCGCGCCGGCTTCGCGCCGATCAAGGTGAACGCGGTTCTGATGCGCGGCTTCAACGACGACGAGGCCGTGCCGCTCGCGCGCTGGGCGCGCGAGGAGGGCTTCGAGCTGCGCTTCATCGAGTGGATGCCGCTCGACTTCCAGAAGAGCTGGGACCGCGAGCAGCTGGTTCCGGCCGACGAGATCCTGGCCGCGGTCGGCGCCGCGTTCCCGCTCGAGCCCGACCAGGGCGAGGACCCGAGCGCGCCCGCGACGATGTACCGCTACGGCGACGGGCGCGGGCGCGTGGGCGTGATCGCCTCGGTGACGCGCCCGTTCTGCGGGCACTGCGACCGCATCCGGCTCACCGCCGACGGCCAGATCCGCACCTGCCTGTTCGCGCACCGCGAGTACGACTTCCGCGGGGCGATGCGGCGCGGCGCGAGCGACCACGAGATCGCCGAGCTGCTGCGGGCCGCGGTGCTGCGCAAGGAGCCGGGCCACCTCATCAACAGCCCGTTCTTCCGCCAGCCCGAGCGCGGCATGAGCGCGATCGGGGGCTGAGGCGCGGCTGCAGCGGCAGCGGACGGGGCCGCGGCGGCCCCGATCCTATCGTCCTTCCCGCTCCAGGGCCGCCTTGATGCGCACGATCTGCAGGCGGTGGCGCTCCTGGTGGTTGGCCACGAAGCCCAACATCTCCTCGGTCGAGAGCGGCCCGAAGATCGGGTGGCGCAGCGTGTGCTTCCACAGGCCGCGGTTCTCGCCGGCCTCGATCACGCCCAGCAGCTGCTCGCGCACGGCCGCCAGCCGGGCCAGCGCCTCGGCGCGCGGCGGGACCGCCGCGGGATCGTCGAGCGGATCGAGCTTCGGCAGG
>JBAIWU010000565.1:0-2569 GCA_037917155.1 Candidatus Eiseniibacteriota bacterium | reverse complement strand
CGCCCGCCGGCGGGTCGATCGCGGCGGCGCGCCGGCGCCGGGCCCGGGCGGGCCGCGACGGGCGCGGCCTCGCCGCGTCGGCGGAGCCCTCCGGCATCGGCGCACCGCGCAGCCAGCCGACCACCTGCGCGATCTCGGGGCGCTCGAGCGCCAGGGCCGCGAGAACGCGCTTGCCCACGCGCCGCGTGTGGATCACGCGGGCGCGCTCGAGCGACTGCAGGTGGCGCGTCGTGCACGACTGCGACAGGCCCACCTCCACGGCCAGGTCGCTCACGTGCCGCTCCCGCTCGCACAGGGCGCGCACGATCTGGAAGCGCGACACGTGGCCGAGCGCCTCGAGCAGCCGGAATACCGATTCGGATCCAGCCTCCATTGCACGTGGATGCATACCATAGCCGATCCGTTGACCACAACTCCACGGCTTTGCTAGTGTTCCGGCGCGATTCCCTCCATCCTACGGGCAGCCATGACGCACCCCGCTCCTCCCACCTCGTCCACCCCGGCGCCCAGCTTCTTCGGTCTCAGCCGCCCGCGGCTCGCCGAGCGGCTGGCCGGCATGGGGGTGCCCGGTTTCCGGGCGGACCAGCTCTACTCCTGGGTCTACCGGAAGCACGAGCGCGACTCGGGGCGCATGACGAACCTGCCCGCGGCCCTCCGGCGCGACCTGGGCGCGGTGTGCGACCTGCACCTGCCGGCGACGTCCGTGCACGAGAGCCGCGACGGCACGACGCACAAGTTCGTCCTCCGGCTCGCCGACGGCGCCCGCGTCGAGAGCGTCTCGATGCGTTCCGCGCGCCGGCTCACGTTCTGCGTCTCGAGCCAGGTCGGCTGCGCGCTGATGTGCCGCTTTTGCGCCACCGGGCTCATGGGCCTGCAGCGCAACCTGCACGCGCACGAGATCGTCGCGCAGGTCGTCACCATGGGCGACTTCCTCGACTGGCAGGACGACCGCTTCAACATCGTCTTCATGGGCATGGGCGAGCCGCTGGCCAACCTGCCCGCGGTCTCGGAGGCGATCCGGATCCTGCACGACGAGCGCGGCCTCAACCTCGGCGCGCGCCGGATCACGGTGTCGACGTCGGGCCTGGTGCCCCAGATCCGCGAGCTGGCCGGCATGGGCCTGCAGGTCGGCCTCGCGGTCTCGCTGCACGCGACGACCGACGAGCTGCGCAGCCAGCTCATGCCCGTCAACCGCCGCTGGCCGCTCGAGGAGCTGCTCGAGGCCGCGCACGAGTACGGCCGCACCGTCGGCCGGCGCGTGACGCTCGAGTCCACGCTGCTGGGCGGCGTGAACGACTCGGCGGAGGACGCCGACCGGCTCGCGGCCTTCGCGCGCCGCCTGCCGAGCAAGGTGAACCTGATCCCGTACAATCCGGTGCCGGGGATGGCATGGAGGCGGCCGAGCCCGGAGGCGGTCGAGGCCTTCGCGGCCCGGCTCTATCCGCACGCGCCGGCGGTCACCGTGCGCAACACGATGGGTGGCGAGATCTGGGCCGCCTGCGGCCAGCTCGGGGGGCTCTCCCCCGACGCCTGAGGGGCCCGCGGATCGCGAGGGAGGACGAGCCGTGACGCTGCGCACCCGGCTGCTGCTGGCGCTGCTCTCGCTCGCGCTGCTGCCGACGCTCGTGTTCACGCTCTTCACCCTCGACGAGCTCGGCCGCGCGACGGACCGCTGGTACCTGCCGGTCGTGGACCGCGCGCTCGAGTCGGGCGTCGAGGTGAGCCGCACCGCGCTCACGCGCGTCGAGGCCACCGTGCTCGACCGCGCCGACGACTGGGCCGCCGGCCTCGCGGCCGCGCCGCTGGACGCGGCGCGCCGGGCGACGCTGCGCGCGGGGCTGCGCCAGGCCGGGCTCGACTTCGCCCAGGTCTACGTGCGCGACCCGCTCGTCCCGCGCTGGCGGCTGGCGGAGCAGGTCGTGCCGGCCGGCGTGCTGGCCGCGGACTCGATGGACTTCGCCGCCGACCTCGACTCCGCGCTCGGCGCCGACCGGCTGCTGCGCTCGCGCGGGGGCGTGCTCGCCGCGGTCGCGCGCGGGCCGCGCGACGTCGCGGTCGTCACCGGCATCCGGCTGACGCCGGACTTCTTCGCCCGCGTCCAGCAGATCGGGCACGCGCGCGAGCTGTACGCGCGGCTCGGCGTGCTCGTCGACGTCCAGCGCCGCTACCTCTGGCTGCTCGTCGTGGCGCTGTTCGTCGCGATCGCCGCGGGCGCCTTCGTGCTCGCGCGGGCGCTGGCCGGCTCCATGACGCGCCCGCTCACGTCGCTGGCCGGCGCGATCGGGCGCGTCGCGGGGGGCGAGCTCGAGGTGCGCGTGCCCGAACACGGCGCGATCGAGATGCGCACGCTCGCGGCGACGTTCAACGACATGGCGTCGCGGCTCGCGGGCGCGCGCGAGGCGCTGGCCCGTGCCGAGCGGGAGGCCGCGTGGCGCGACGTCGCGCGCCGGCTGGCGCACGAGATCAAGAACCCGCTCACGCCCATGCGCCTCTCTCTGCACCGGCTGCAGCGCCGCATCGACGCCGTGCCCGAGGCCGACCGCGCCGCGGTGCGCGACAGCATCGAGGC
>JBAIWU010000564.1:0-4083 GCA_037917155.1 Candidatus Eiseniibacteriota bacterium | reverse complement strand
GCTGGGCTACGAGGCGCCGCCCACGCTGCTGCAGAGCGGCAATGCCGTCTTCCGCGGGCGGGCGGCGAGCACCGCCGCGGTCGAGCGCCGGCTCGAGCCGGCCATCGCGCGGCGGTTCGGCTTCGCGGTCGATTGCCACGTGCGCAGCGCCGCCGACTGGTCGAGGCTGGTGGCCGCGAACCCGTTCGGGGCGGAGGCGCGCCGCGACCCCGGGCGCCTCGTGCTCGTGCTGCTGCGCCGCTCGCCCGCGCCGGCGGCGGTCGCGGCGCTGCGCGCCGCGATCCGCGGGCCGGAAGTCGTGCGCCCCGGGGATCGCGTCCTCTGGGCCTACTATCCGGAGGGTCAGGGCCGCTCGAAGCTGACCCTGCCGATCATCGAGAAGGCGCTCGGCGCGAGCGGCACGGGCCGCAATTGGAACACCGTGGTCAAGGTCTCGCAGCTGCTGGAGGAATGATGCGCGGCACCGTCGCGCCGCGCGAGGAGGCAGGCATGAAGAAGCGGACGCTGGGCCGGCAGGGCCTGACGGTGCCGATGATGGGCCTGGGCTGCATGGGCATGAGCGATTTCTACGGCCCGGGCGACGACGCGCATTCGATCAAGGTCATCCACCGCGCGATCGAGCTCGGAGTCGACTTCCTCGACACCGCGGACGTGTACGGGCCCTTCAAGAACGAGGAGCTCGTCGGGCGGGCGATCCGGGACCGGCGCGAGCGCGTCGTGCTCGCGACCAAGTTCGGCAACGTGCGCTCGGCCGACGGAGCCTGGCTGGGACAGAACGGCCGGCCCGAGTACGTCCGTCAGGCGTGCGACGCGTCGCTCCGGCGGCTCGGCGTCGACCACATCGACCTCTACTACCAGCACCGCGTCGACCGGAACACGCCCATCGAGGACACGGTCGGCGCCATGGCCGAGCTGGTGAAGCAGGGCAAGGTGCGCTACCTGGGCCTGTCCGAGGCCGCGCCGGCCACCATCCGGCGCGCGCACGCCGTGCACCCGATCAGCGCGCTGCAGACCGAGTACTCGGTCTGGCAGCGCGACTGCGAGCCGGAGATCCTGCCCACCGTGCGCGAGCTCGGGATCGGGTTCGTGCCCTACAGCCCGCTCGGTCGCGGGTTCCTCACCGGCGCGTACCGCTCGCCGTCCGACTTCGCGCCGGGCGACACGCGGCTGCGTGGCCCGCGCTTCCAGGGCGAGAACATCGTCGCCAACCTCGCCATCGTCGAGGTGCTCGAGAGCATGGCGAAGGCCCGGGGCGTGACCGCGGCGCAGCTCGCGCTGGCGTGGGTGCTGGCCAAGGGCGACGACATCGTGCCGATCCCCGGCACCAAGCGGGTCAAGTGGCTCGAGATGAACGTCGCCGCGGCGGACATCACGCTCTCCGCCGACGAGGTCGCGCGCATCGAGGCCGCGGTGCCGCGCGGCATGGCCAGGGGCGACCGCTACCCGGACATGAGCCCGGTCAACCGCTGACCGCGGGGGCGGGCGCGGACGCGACGGCGTCCGCGCCCGTTCGCTGCCGGCGCCGGGGGGCCGCTGGCGCGACGGCAGCGCGGCTGGCAGGATGCGCAGCCCGTTCGCCCTTCCGCACCCCGCGAGGCCCTCGTGCACATCCGCCTGCCCAGCCGATACGACCTGCGCCAGCTCATGGCCCTCGCCGTGCCCGTCTCGCTCGTCCAGCTCGCGATGCAGGCGCTCGGCGTGGAGGACAGCATGATCGTCGGGCGCTACTCGGCCGCCGGGCTCGCCGCGGTGGCGATCGGCTCGGTGTACTTCTTCGCCATCCTGTCGCTCGGGCTCGGCCTGCTCGTGGGGCTCGAGCCGCTCATGTCGCAGGCCCTGGGCGCGGGAGACGACGATGCCATGGCGCGCGCGTTCCAGCGCGGGCTCGTGATCACCGGCGTGGTCGGCACCCTCTCCCTGCTCTCGTTCGCGTACGCGGGCCCGGCACTGCGCGCGATCGGACAGCCGGACTCGATCACCCGGATCGCCGGGCCGTACCTCGTCGTGCAGGCCCCGAGCACGTACGCCTTCCTGCTGTTCGCCCTGCTGCGCACGCAGCTCCAGGTGCGGGGCCTCATGCGCCCGATCATGGTGTCCATCGTGGTGGCCAACGTCGTGAACGTCGTGCTCAGCATCGGGCTCGTGTTCGGCGAGTGGGGATTGCCGGCCATGGGCCCCGTCGGCGCCGGCGTCGCCACGCTGGTCGCGCGCTTCGTCATGGCCTTCGGCCTGCTGGCGCTCGCGTGGCGCGAGCTGCGCCCGCTGTTCGCGTGGCGTCGGGACACGCTGGCGGCGCGCCCGATCGCGCGCGTCCTGGGGCTGGGGCTGCCCGTCGGGCTGCAGATCATGCTCGAGTTCGGCGTGTTCGCGGTCGTCGGCCTCGTGATGGGCAACCTCGGACCCGTGCCGGCCGCGGCGCACCAGATCGCGATCAACGTCGCCTCGCTCTCCTACATGGTGCCGCTCGGGATCGGCACGGCCGGCTCGGTGCTCGTGGGGCGCGCGATCGGCGCGGGCGCGCCCGGCGAGGCGCGCCGCGTCGCGGTGACGACCGTGGTGCTGGGCGTCGGCTTCATGGCCTGCACGGCCGTGGCGTTCGGGGTCGTGCCGCGGTGGATCGCGGCCGCGTACACGAACGACGCCGCCACGATCGCGCTGGCAGCGTCGCTCATCCCGATCGCCGGAGTGTTCCAGGTCTTCGACGGGTTGCAGGTCGTTTCGATCGGCCTGCTGCGCGGCACGGGCGACACGCGGACGCCGATGGTCGTCAACCTCGTCGGCTACTGGTTCGTCGGGCTGCCGCTGGCGCTGTGGCTGGGCCGCGGCCTCGGGCTCGGGCCCGTGGGCCTGTGGTGGGGCCTCGTCGCGGGCCTCGTGGCGGTGGCCCTCATCGTCGCGACGCGCCTGCGCCTGCGCATGCGGGGCGAGCTCGTGCGGCTTCACGTCGAGGGGGACCACGTCGCGGAGTACGAGCACGGGGCGTGAGCCCCGGCGGGTACGCGCCCGGACCCCGTCCTTGCATCCGGCGCGGTCAGGCGCGACTCTGCGGGCATGATCGACGCTCTCGTCCGCAGGGCATGGGGAGAGGCGAACGCCTTCCTTCACCGCACCCGCCAGCTGCGCTGGGTCGACCTGCTCGTGCTCGCCGGCCTCGTGGGCGTCGCGCTCGGCATCCACCGGATCGCGGGCGAGTGGTCCGGGCCGCAACGGCCCGAGGTGGCCATCGACCTCTCGCCCTGGGCGCTGCCGAAGTACGCGATGTTCTCGCTCTCGCGGGGCCTGATCGCCTACGCGCTGTCGCTGGCGTTCACGCTCGTCTACGGCTACTGGGCGGCGAAGGACCGGGTGGCCGAGCGCGTGCTCATCCCGCTGCTCGACATCCTGCAGAGCATCCCCATCCTGGGCTTCATGCCCGGTCTCGTGCTGGGGCTCGTGCGGATCTTCCCGACGACCAACACCGGCCTGGAGCTGGCCGCGGTGCTGATGATGTTCACGGGCCAGGTCTGGAACATGACCTTCAGCTTCTACCACTCGCTGCGCGCCGTCCCCGCGGACCTCGGCGAGGTGGGGCGCGTCTACCGGTTCTCGTGGTGGGAGCGGTTGAAGTGGATCGAGCTGCCGTTCGCCACGCTCGGGCTCGTGTGGAACAGCATGATGAGCATGGCGGGCGGCTGGTTCTTCCTCATGATCAACGAGGCCTTCGTGCTCGGCGCGCACGACTTCCGGCTTCCGGGCCTGGGCTCCTACATGAGCGTCGCCGTGGCACGCGGGAACGTGCCGGCGATGCTGTGGGCGATCCTCGCGATGGTGCTGATGATCGTGTCGCTGGACCAGCTCCTGTGGCGCCCCGTGGTGGTCTGGGCCCAGAAGTTCCGCGTCGAGGAGGGCGGCGCGACGCAGGCGATGGGCTCGTGGTTCTTCGACTGGCTGCACCATTCGCGGCTCGTCGCGTTCGCGCACCACCTGCTGCGGCGGGCCGGCGAGCTGCGGGAGCGCCGCGCCGCGGCGGCGGCGGCGCGCCTGGCGGCGCGCGGGCCCCGGCGTGTGCGGCCCGGCCCACCCGGCGGGGCCACGCTGGCCCAC
>JBAIWU010000563.1:0-2408 GCA_037917155.1 Candidatus Eiseniibacteriota bacterium | reverse complement strand
CTGCGGCCCGCGCGGGCGGCGCCGCCGTGCACGCGGGCGACGCGCCCGTCCACGACGTGCAGGGCGCAGGAAGCGCTTGACCGGGCCCCCGTGCGGACGCATGGTGCGCGCGCCCTGCTCCCGGGGTGAGGACGGGAGGTGAGGTGCATGAAGCAGGGTCGCATGTGGCTGCCGCTCGCGCTGGCCACGCTGCTCGCGCTGTCGGCGACGGCCGCGCCCCGCGCCGAGGCGGCGTCGGGCAAGGGCGCGCCCTCGCGCACCACGACGCGGCAGCGCGCCGACGCGCTGCACCAGTTCAGCGGCGTCGTGACGGCGCTCGACAAGAGCTCGCTCACGGTCGAGAAGGCCGGCAAGAACGCCCGCAGCATGGTGTTCACGCGTCACGCGCAGATGCGGACCACCGGCGAGCTGGAGAAGGACGCCCGCGTCACGGTGTGGTACCGCGACGAGGGTGGCCGTCCGGTCGCCCACAAGGTGGTCGTGAAGACCGCCGCGCTCTCGGCCCAGCGCTGATCGGCCGGAGGCACCACGGGCCGGGCGCCCCTGACGCCCGGCCCGCGTGCGCCCGGCAGGCGCCTCAGGCCTCGGCGCCCGCGATCGTGCGCAGGCGCGCGCGCAGCGACTCGAGCAGCGCCCTCGTCTCTGCGCTCGGCGACTCGCCCAGCCGCTGCTCGAACGCGTGCTCGAGCTCGAGCAGGTGGTGGAGCGCCGCGGCCGGGCGGCCGGCGTGCTCGTAGAGGCGCGCGAACTCGCGGTGCGCGTCCTCGTCGAGCGGGTCGATGCGCAGCCGCCGCCACGCGGCCTCGAACGCCGACGACATCTCGCCGGCCGCCTCGTAGCGCTCGACGAGCTCGTGCAGCGCCGCGTCGCACTCCGCCGACAGCCGCTCGCGCGACGCGATCGCCCAGTCGTGCTCGACGCCGGGCAGCAGCGGCGCATTCGCGACATCCACCGCCTGCTGCAGGAGCCGCGTGCGCTCGGCGCCGGTGGCGGCGCGCGCCGCGGCGAGCGTCCGCTCGAACTCGTCGACGTCGGTGCGCAGGTGCTCGCGGTCGAGCCACACCAGCTCGCGCGTGGCGAACACGAACTCGCACTCGTGCGGGGCCTCGAGGCGGCGGCGCAACTCGGAGAGCGACTGGCTCAGGTTCTGGCGGCCCGCGGAGGGCGTGGCGTCGGGCCACAACATCGCGATGAGGTCCTCGCGACGGTGCGGACGCGCGTTGAGCGAGAGTCGCGCGAGCAGGATGGCGGCGCGACGGGTTCGGAATTCGCTGACGACGGTGCGGCCGCGACGCGCCTTGATGCCCCCCAACAGCTCGATGCGCCACGGCAATGCCCGTTCGGACGCGGTCTCAGGCGTGGGGCGAGTGACCATGACGGCGTCATTATATCGTCGGCCCCGTCCCGACCGCTCCCGCGTTCGCTCCCGGGGGTGCGCGCCCGGCGCGCGGACGCGCGCTGTACCCGGCCCGCCCGCTTCGCTACCCTGCCGGGCCATGAAGCTCCTGCGCGCGATCCGCTGGCTGCTGTTCCTCGCCCTCGTGGGTGCTTTCGCCCTCTACGTCTGGCCGACCCGCTTCCGTTACGATCACCTGACGTCGGACGGCAACCTCGTCCCCGTCCGGATCGACCGCTTCAACGGCAATGCCGACATGCTGGTCCCCGACGAAGGCTGGGTCCCGGTCGAGGGCCAGGACGAGGGCCAGGGGACCACGCCAGCCGGGCGCCGCCTGTGACGGCTGCGCGCGGCCGCCCACGCGCCGGCGCGTCGCGGACCTCGCACGGCGCGGACCTCGCACGGCTCGAGGCGCTGCGGGGCACGTTCGGGCCCGCCGCGGCGCGGGAGCGGCGCCGGTGCCTCGCGCGCCTCGCGCGCGCGCGCTTCGCCCGCCCGGCGGACGTGCTGCGCCTGCACGAGGCGCTCGTCTTCGCGCGCGCGTACGCGGACGATGGCGCGTTGCTGCGCGCGGTCGAGCGCATGCTGCGCGGCTTCGCGCGCCGCGCCGACGCGCGCGCGCTGCGCGGCCGGCTCGCGAGCACGGGGATCGACGGCACGGACGTGCGCTACCGCTTCTTCGCCGCGACCGCGCTCCGGCTCGCGTCGCGCTGGCCACACCGGCTGCGCTTCGACTGGGACGCGTGGGACGACCCCGCGCGGCTCGAGGAGCTGCTGCCGCTGCTCGCGGTGCACGGCGAGAGCCCCGGCATGGACGAGTACGACCTCGGGCTGCGCGGCTGGCTCGCGCGCATGGCGCCGGCGCGCACGGGCGACGCGGCGTTCGTCGCGCTGCGGCTCGCGAGGCGGGTGCGCGATCCGTTCGTCTACGAGAGGCTCATGGACGGCATCGACGCGCCGATGGTGCTCGAGGCCGGCCCGGGCGGCCCGTCGCGCACGCTCGCGCGCTGGC
>JBAIWU010000562.1:0-5417 GCA_037917155.1 Candidatus Eiseniibacteriota bacterium | reverse complement strand
CGAGTACATGTGGCCGATGATGGCCTCGCTCGTCGGCCGGATCGCGTAGCGCTCCTCGAGCGGCTCGCGCCCGCCCTCGGTGACCCACGCGCACTCGGGGGCGAAGCCCTCGACGTGGTCGGCCTCGAGCTGGAGCAGCGATTCCGGGATGAGCAGCGGGAAGTACGCGTTCTGGTGGCCGGTCTCCTTGATGCGCCGGTCCAGCAGCCGCTGCATGTTCTCCCACAGGCCGTAGCCGTACGGCCGGATCACCATCGAGCCGCGGACCGGCGAATAGTCGGCGAGCTGCGCCTTGCGCACGACCTCGTTGTACCAGCGCGAGAAGTCGTCGCCCTGGTCGGTGAGGTCCTCCACGAACTGCTTCTTCGCCTCGGTGTCGCTCACGTCGGGTCTCCCTGGCCGGTGCGCGCCCCGCCGGGGCGGGTCGCATGCGTCCTGTCGAAGTGCGGGAGTCTAGCCAAGCCCCGCGCCCGCGCCAAGCGGCCCGCCCGCGCGCACGCGCTCGACCGCCGCCTCGACCTGCTCCGGCAGCAGGCGCGCCATGCAGCCGAAGTGCCCCCGCGGGCAGCGTTCCCGCCCGTGCAGCGTGCACGGCTGGCACGGCTCGTCGCGGCACAGCACGACGTGCCCCTCGCCCGCGGGCGCGAAGCCCAGCACGGGCGACGTGCTGCCGAACAGCGCCACGACGCGCAGCCCCCGCGCGGCCGCGACATGCATGAGACCGCTGTCGTGGCTCACCGAGAGCGCGCAGCCCGAGAGCAGAGCCGCGACACGCGGGATCGGCTCGTTCACCCAGCGCGCGCGCGGGTCGGCGTCGATCCGCGCCGCGAACTCCGGCAGCGCGCGCCGGTCGGACGCGGTGGCGAACACGATCCGCGGCAGCCCGCGCGCCGCCAGCCGAGCGTCGAGCGCGCACCAGTGCGCCTCCGGCCAGCGCTTCGTCGGGTGCAGCGCGCCCGGCGCCAGCGCCACGGGGGGCGAGCCGGGCGCCCACGCGCGCAGCCACTCCGCGGCCCACTGCTCGGCCGCCTCGCCCGCCTCGAGCCACGGCGTCCCTTCGACGCGCAGCCCCAGCGGCGCGAGCGCCGCGGCGTAGCGCGCCCGCGCGTCGGGCACCGGCGCCGGCGACGCCCAGCGCGCGTGCACCCACAGCGCGCGGCGCAGCCGGTAGCGCGCGCCGCGCAGCACGGGCGCGCGCTGGCGGAGCGTCAGCACCCGCGTGCGCGCGTTGTCCTGCAGGTCCACGATGAGGTCGCAGTCTTCGAGCTCGGCGCTCATAGAAACGAGGTCCTCGATCGCGCGCGCGTCCTTCTCGAGCGCCCGCACGTGGTCCACGGCGGGCTCGAACCGCACCACGTCCGCGTACTCCTCCTTGACCCAGTAGTGCAGCCGCGCCTGCGGCCACGCGGCGCGCAGCGCCCGCACCACGGGCAGCGTGAGCACGACGTCGCCGAGCGAGGACAGCCGCAGCACCGCGATCGAGCGGAAGCCGGCGGCGGGCACGGGTACCGGTCGGCGGCGGGCCACGTCAGTCCCGGAACTGCAGCTCGTGGAGCCGGCGGTAGGTCCCGTCGCACGCGACGAGCTCGGCGTGCGTGCCGGTCTGCACGATCCGACCCGCGTCGAACACGCAGATGCGGTCGGCGTGCTGGACCGTCGACAGCCGGTGCGCGATGACGAGCACGGTTCGCTCGCGCATCAGCCGCTCGAGCGCCTCCTGCACGAGCCGCTCGCTCTCGGTGTCCAGCGACGACGTCGCCTCGTCGAGCAGCAGCACCGGCGGATTGCGCAGCAGCGCCCGGGCGATCGCGAGCCGCTGCCGCTCGCCTCCGGAGAGGCGCACGCCGCGATCGCCGATCACGGTGCCGTAGCCCTGCGGGAGGCGCGAGATGAAGTCGTGTGCGTGCGCTGCGCGCGCCGCGGCCTCGACGTCGGCGTCCTTCGCCTCGGCGAGGCCGTAGGCGATGTTCGCGCGCACCGAGTCGTGGAACAGGATCGTCTCCTGCGTCACGATCCCGAGCTGGCGCCGCAGGCTCGCCACGGTCACGTCGCGCACGTCGGCGCCGTCCACCGTGATGCGGCCGCGGGTGGGATCGTAGAAGCGCGCGAGCAGGTCGAGCGTCGTGCTCTTGCCCGCCCCGCTCGCGCCCACGAGCGCCACGACCTCGCCCCGGCGCACCTCGAACGTGACGTCGTGGAGCACCGGCTCGCCGGGCTGGTAGGCGAAGTCGACGTGTTCGTAGCGGATCGCGCCCGCGAGCGCGGGCAGCTCGCGCGCGCCCGGGCGGTCGACGACCGTGGGCGGCGTGTCGAGCAGGCCGAAGATGCGGTCCGCCGCCCCGAGGCCCGCGGCCACCTTGCTGTTCACCTCCGAGAGCCCCTTGATCGGCGAGATCATCGCGAGCAGCGCGGTCACGAACTGGATGAACCGCTCGGGCGGCATGCTGTGGTGCACGAAGATCTCGCGCGCCCCGAACCAGGCGATCGCCACCGCCACGAGGATCGTGACGAACTCCGTGAACGGCTTCAGCGCGATCGCGATGCCGCGCAGCCGCACATAGGCGTGCAGGTGCCCGTCGTTCGCCGCGCCGAAGCGCGCGGTCTCGTAGTGCTCCATGCCGAACGCCTTCACGACGCGGGCGCCGGCGATGCTCTCCTGCAGCACCGTCGTGACCTCGGCCATGCGCTCCTGCGCCCGACCCGAGCGGCGCCGCATCTTGAGCCCCGCCATCGTCAGCGCGATGCCCGCCGGCGGCACGACCAGCATCGCGAACAGCGTCAGGCGCCACGACGCCGAGAGCGCCACGGCCAGCAGGCCGATCAGGGTCAGGCCGTCCTTGAGCACGTCGCCCACGCCCGCGGCGAGCGAGTCCCGCAGCGCGTCGACGTCGCTCGTGAGCCGCGCGATGAGCGTGCCCGAGCGCCGGCCGTGGTAGAACGCCAGCGACAGTCGCTGCAGGTGCGCGAACAACCGGCCGCGCAGGTCGCGCATCGCCGACTGCTCGACGCGCACGCTCAGGAACACCGCGAGGTAGTCCGTGAGATTCTTGAGCAGGAACAGCACGAGGATCGCGAGGCAGAGGCGCTCGAAGCTCACGATCCGCGAGGCGCCGAACAGCCAGTGGTTCCACGCCCCGAGCGGCGCCGCGAGCGGCCCGTGCGCGGCGAGCGGCCCGCCAATGCCGGGGCCCTCGGGCGCGCCGGCCCCGCCCGAGGCGGCGGCGAAGAGCAGCTTCATGAACGGCTGCACGAGCGTCAGCGACAGCGTCGTGCACAACGCATTCAGGACGCGGAAGAGGATCGAGACCGCCAGCGTCCAGCGGTAGGGACCCAGCAGGCGGACGAGCCGCAGGTAGGCGCGCACGCCGTCAGGCCGGCGGCGCGGGTGGCCGGTCCGGCGTCCCGCCCGGCGCCGGGGCGCCGGACGCTTGCCCGGCGAGCCGCCCGAGCAGGTCGGGACCGCCCTGGAAGTCCGCGGGCGTGTCCTCCGGCCGCGCGCTCAGCTGCCCGGCGCGCACGAGCTCGAACACGATCTCGCCCACGTCCTCGCCGGAGAGCACCCCCCATTCCCGGAACACCATCGGCGCCAGCCCGCCGAACTCCCGGGCGGCGAGCCCGACGACGCCGTCGAGCAGCTCGCGCCCGGAGAGGTGGCGCGCCGCCGGGTCCTCGCGGCGCGCCGCGGGCAGCGCGGCCACCGTCTCGCCCAACGCCGCGACCACGAAGCCGTAGGCTTCGCGCGCGTAGCGCAGCCGGCGCGCCCGCAGCGCGTCCACCGCGTCCCAGAAGGCCGTGTCGCCGCTCATCGGCCGGGGACTATAGGCCCCGGGCGGAACGGGGCACAAGCACCTCGCCGATGCCGTCCGTGCGCAGCCGGATCGTCCGCTTCGCGAACGCCGGCCGCCGCCGCGGGTGGTCGAGGTTGTAGTGCAGGCCGCGGCTCTCGGTCCGCCGCTGGGCGCAGGCCACGATCAGGCTGCCCACCAGGGCGATGTTGCGCAGCTCGACCAGGTCCGGCGAGAGCCGCAGCCGCTGGTAGTCGTGCTCGATCTCCTCGCGCAGCATCGCCAGCCGCCGGGCGGCGAACGCGAGCCGCTCGTCCGTGCGCACGATGCCGACGAGGTCCCACATGACGCGCCGGATCGTGTCCCAGTTGTGGTCGAACACGACGCGCTCGTGCGGCGGGCGCGTGCCGCGGGCCTGCCACTCCGCCGGCGTGCGTGCCCGGGACGCGGCGGCGAGCCGCGCGGCCACACGGTCCGCGGCGTGGTGCGCGCCCACGAGCGCCTCGAGCAGCGAGTTGCTCGCGAGCCGGTTGGCGCCGTGCAGCCCCGTGCACGCGACCTCGCCGATCGCGAGCAGGCCGTCGATCGACGTGCGCCCGTCGAGCCCCGCCTGCACGCCGCCGCACATGTAGTGCGCCGCAGGCACGACCGGCACCGGGTCGCGGGTCATGTCGATGCCCAGCGCGCGCAGCCCGGCGTCGATGTTCGGGAAGCGCCGCCGCACGCGCGCCGCCGGCAGGTGCGTGATGTCGAGCCACACGTGCGCGTCGCCGCGGCGCTTCATCTCGCGGTCGATCGCCCGGGCCACGACGTCGCGCGGCGCGAGCTCCGCGAGCGCGTGGTAGCGGGGCATGAACCGCTGCCCGTCGAGCGTGCGCAGGATGGCGCCCTCGCCGCGGACCGCCTCGCTGATGAGGAACGAGCGCGCGGCCGGGTGGTACAGCACCGTGGGATGGAACTGCATGAACTCCAGGCTCTCGACCACGGCCCCGGCGCGGTACGCCATCGCGATGCCGTCCCCCGTCGCGACGTCGGGGTTGCTCGTGTACAGGTAGACCTTGCCGCAGCCGCCGGTCGCGAGCACGGTGACGCGGGCGCTCACCGGCCGGATGTGCTGGGACCGCCGGTCCATGACGTACGCGCCCCAGCACGCGTCCCGCCCCGCGCGCCGCGCGCCGCCGCGCAGCCGCGAGTCGAGGATGAGGTCGACCGCGATCTGGTTCTCGAGCACGCGGATGCGCGGGTGGGCGCGCACGCGCTCGAGCAGCGCCTGCTCGACGGCATGGCCCGTGAGGTCGGCCGCGTGCACGATGCGCCGGTGCGAGTGCCCGCCCTCGCGCCCGAGGTCGAACGAGGTGCCCCGGCGGTTGAACGCCACGCCGAGGCGGGCGAGCTCGGTGACGCGCTCGGGCGCCTCCGTCACCACGGCGCGCACGACGTCCGGCACGGAGAGCCCGGCGCCGCACTTGAGCGTGTCGACGACGTGGTGGCGGAAGCTGTCGTGCGAGTCGAACACGGCGGCGATGCCGCCCTGAGCCCGGTTCGTGCTCGAGTCGTCGGCGGCCTTCTTCGTGAGCACGAGCACGTCGCCGTGCCGGGCCGCCTTCAGGGCGAGCATCAGCCCGCCGATGC
>JBAIWU010000561.1:0-7596 GCA_037917155.1 Candidatus Eiseniibacteriota bacterium | reverse complement strand
CGATCCAGCCGGGCATGCGGCCCATGGTGAACATCACGGTGAAGAGGTTGACCGGGATGTTGAGCGCCTTGTAGATCACGCCCGAGTAGAAGTCGACGTTCGGGTAGAGCTTGCGCGAGACGAAGTAGTCGTCCTTGAGCGCGATCTCCTCGAGCCGCACGGCGATCTCCAGCAGGCGGTTGGAGACCCCGACGCGCTTGAGCACCTCGTCGCAGTGCCGCTTGAGGATCGCGGCGCGCGGATCGTAGTTCTTGTACACGCGGTGCCCGAAACCCATCAGGCGCGTCGTATCGTTCTTGTCCTTGGCGCGGAACAGGAACTTCTCGGCGCTGCCCTCCTCCTGGTCGATGCGCTCGAGCATCTCGATCACTTCCTGGTTGGCGCCGCCGTGCAGCGGGCCCCAGAGCGCGTTCACGCCGGCGGCGACGCTGGCGTAGAGCCGGGCACGCGAGCTGCCGACCATCCGCACCGTGCTCGTCGAGCAGTTCTGCTCGTGGTCCGCGTGCAGGATGAGCAGCATGTCGAGCGTGCGCGCGAGCACCGGGTCGGGCTGGTAGTCCTCGCACGGCGTCGCGAACATCATGTAGAGGAAGTTCGAGGCGTAGTCGAGGTCGTTCTGCGGGTACATGAACGGCTGCCCGATGGAGTGCTTGTACGCGCAGGCGGCGATCGTCGGCATCTTGGCGATCAGGCGGATCATGGACTCGTTCACCGACTCGTCCGTCTCCGCCTGCTGGTAGAACGTCGTCAGCGCCGAGATCGCCGACGCGCACACCGGCATCGGGTGCGCGTCCTTGGGGAACGCCTCGAAGAAGCGGCGGAAGTTCTCGTGCAGCATCGTGTGGCGGGTGATGCTCGCCTTGAACTTCGCGAGCTGCTCCGCGCTGGGGAGCTCGCCGTAGATCAGCAGCCACGCCACCTCGAGGAACGTGGAGTTCTCCGCGAGCTGGTCGATCGGGTAGCCGCGGTAGCGCAGGATGCCCTTGTCGCCGTCGATGAAGGTGATGGCGCTGCGGCACGAGCCGGTGTTGCCGTAGCCCGGGTCGAGCGTGATGGCGCCCGTCTGGCTGCGCAGCTTCTCGATGTTGATGCCCGTCTCGCCTTCGCTTCCGCGCACGACGGGCAGCGTGATCGTCTTGCCGTCGAGGGTGATCGTGGCCTCGTTCTGGGACACGGTCTGGGTCGCCATGCAACGTCCTCCCGGAGCGAACGGCCTGCTCGCTCCACTCATGGTGCTCGGCCCCGGCATCCCGGGACCGGTTCGGATCAGGTCGATCTTCGGCGGAATCGCCGCTCACTTCGAGCGGCGGCACGCGGTTCACGTCACGCCAGCAGGATACCAGCACTCCGGCCGTCGTGCCGCATCCGCGGGGCGTCCGGGGCGCGCCTGCGCACTCCCGCCGGTAAACGACCCGTCCCTCCCGCGGCCGGTCCCGGTCGCGAACGATCGTCGCGCACCCGGGGCCGGGGCGGCGTCAGCGCCGGAAGCGGCGCGGCAGCGAGCGGACGAGGTCCTCGACGAGCGCGACCTCGCCCACGCCTGCGAGCCGCAGCGCGCCCCAGGCGAGCCCGAGGCCGGCGAGCGCGCCCGCGAGCACCGTGGCCAGCTCGATCACGTGCCCGCGCCGCCAGCCGTCACCCAGGGCGTGCAGGCCGAGCGCGAGCAGCGCGCCCACGACGATCGAGGCCGCGAGCACGCGCAGGAGCGTGCCCGCGATCCGGCGCGCGTCGAAGCCGCCGATGCGCCCCCGCAGGTAGAGCGCGAGCTGGAGCAGGTTCGCCGCGGCAGCGAGCGAGGCGGCCAGCGCCAGCCCCCGGTGCGCGAGCCCCAGGCCGCGCAGCGGTCCCACGAGCAACAGGTTGAGCACGACGTTGAGCGTCACCGAGGCCAGGCTCGCCTGCATGGGCGTGCGCGTGTCGCCGAGCGCGTAGAACGTGCGCGTGAAGATGCCGATCGAGGCGAAGAACGGCAGCCCGATGCAGTACATCACGAGCGCCCCGGCCGTCTGCTCCGTGGCGTCGGCGTGGAAGTGCCCGTGCTCGAAGAGCAGCGCGATGATCGGCTGCGCGAGCACGGCCAGCAGCACCGCGGCCGGCACCGTGAGCAGCACCACCAGCCGCACCGCCGCCGACAGCGTGCTCTTGAGCTCCGGCAGGTCCCGGTTGACGGCCGCGCGCGAGAGCGCGGGCATCGAGACCGTGGCCAGCGCGACGCCGAAGATGCCGATCGGGAGCTGCATGAGCCGGAACGCACAGTAGAGCCACGTGACGCTCCCCTGGGCGAGCCGGCTCGCGATGTTGTTGCTCACGAGGATGTTCACGTTCGTGGCCGCGAGCCCGATCGTGGCCGGGATCATGAGCCACGCGACGCGGCGCACGCCCGGGTGCCACGTCGGCCACTCGAACCGGAAGCGGAAGCCCTGCCGGTGGAGCGACGGCAGCTGCACGGCGAATTGCAGTGCCGCCCCGAGCACGACGCCGAACGACATCGCCACGATGGCCGGCTGCCCGAACCGCCGGCACACGGGGATCAGCGCGAGGCCGAACGCGATCATGCCCACGTTGAGCAGCGCGGGCGCGAGCGCGGGCACGCCGAACACGCCGCGCGCGTTGAGCATGCCCATGGCCGCGGCAGCCAGCGCCACGAACGGCAGGAACGGCAGCATGATGCGGAAGAGCTGCTGCGTGAGCTCGAGCTTGCCCGGGAAGCGCCCGAAGCCGGCGGCCAGCAGGTCGATGAACTGCGGCGCGAAGATCCAGCCGAGCAGGCACAGGCCCAGCAGCACGGTGAGCAGCGTCATCATGAGCTGCCGGCCCAGCGCCCAGGCCTCGGCGGCGCTCCGCTTCTGGTCGTACTCGGTGAACGTCGGGATGAACGAGGCCGACATCGCGCCCTCGGCGAACAGGTCGCGCAGCAGGTTCGGGACCCGGAACGCCGTGTTGAACGCGTCGCTCGCGAACCCGGCGCCGAACATCGCGGCCATGACCTGGTCGCGCACGAGGCCGAGGATGCGCGACAGCAGCGTCGCGACGCCGACCGTGCCCGCGTCGCGCGCGACCTGCCGCGCGGCCTGGTCGGCGCGGGAAGCGCCCGAGGGAACGCTGGTCACGCCCGACCGCCCGTGCTAGCGTGCCGCGCCATGCTCGCATTCCATGCGCTTCCCGCCGCGGTCATCACGCCGTTCCAGGCGCTCGTGCTGGGCGCCGTGCAGGGGCTGACCGAGCTGCTCCCGATCTCGAGCAGCGCCCACCTGTTCCTCGTGCCGACGCTGCTCGGCTGGAAGTACGAGGGCCTCGCGTTCGACGTGGCGCTGCACGGCGGCACGCTCGTGGCCCTCGTGCTCGGGTTCTGGCGGGACTGGGTCGACCTCGCCGTCGGCGCGTTCGCGAAGGACACGGCCGTGGCGCGCGCGGCCCGGCTCACGTGGGCCAAGCTCGTGGTCGCGACGATCCCCGGCGCGATCGCCGGCAAGCTGCTCGACGAGATCGCCGAGCAGAAGCTGCGCGACGTCCCGCTGCAGGCGGTCATGCTGGCCGTGTTCGGCCTCGTCATGTGGTGGGTCGACCGCGGCCGCGGGCCGGGGCGCGACGAGGACTCGCCCGGTTGGGGCACGTCGATCGGCGTCGGCCTCGCGCAGTGCCTGGCGCTGGTGCCCGGCGTCTCGCGCTCGGGCATCACGATGACGGCCGCGCGCGGCGCAGGGCTCTCGCGCGTATCCTCGGCCCGGTTCTCGTTCCTGCTCGCCACGCCCATCACGTTCGGCGCGCTCGTGCTCAAGCTCAAGGACGTTCCGCACGACGTGCCGCCCGCCACGCTGGCCATCGGCGTCGTGAGCGCGGGCCTGTTCGGCGTGCTCGCGATCCGCGTGCTGCTGCGGCTGTTGCGCCACGCCGGCTTCGGCGTCTTCGCCGCATACCGCGTCGCGCTGGGCGTGGGGGTGTTCGCGTTCTGGATGGCGCACCGCTGAGCCGTCACGGCCTCGGCTTCCGGGACAGCTTCTCGCGGAAGTAGCGGTTGATGCGGTCGCGCAGGTGGACGCGCGCCCGGTGCAGCCGCGACTTGACGGCGGCCACGCTCAGGCCGAGCTCCTTCGCCACCTCCTCGTTCGACTGCTCCATGATGTCGCGGAGCACGAACACCTCGCGCTCGTTCGCGGGCAGGCGGTCGACCTCGCGGCTCAGGATCTCGCGCGTCTCGGTGTCGAGCAGCTCCTCGAGCGGCTGCGACGACCAGTCCGCGATCGCCATGGGCTCGGCGTCCTCGATCGCCCCCTGCGACTGCTCGTACGAGACGTGTCCCTCGCGGCGGCGGCGGTACTTCATGAGCGCGGCGTTCGTGGCGATCCGGTACAGCCAGGTCGAGAACGTCGACTCCGCCTTGAAGTTCCCGATGCCGCGGAACGCCGACAGGAACGCGTCCTGGACGGCCTCCGAAGCGTCGTCCTCGTGGCGCAGGATCTTGAACGAGAGCCGGAACACCTTGTCCTGGTAGCGCCGCACCAGCTCGTCGAACGCGCGCGTCTCCCCGCCCTTGGCGGACTGGACGAGCTCGGCGTCGGGCCGGTCTGCGAAGGCGGTGCTGGCGGCGGTGCCGGTCGGGGTCGGGGTCATGCGGGTCCACGGGGGATCGGGCCGGAGGCCCCGGCGTGGATCGCCGCGGCCCCGGACGGGACACATTCATACACGATTTCGCCGCCGAGCACCGTGACCGCGGGACGGGCCGACGCCAGCGCCTCCGGCCGCGCCGCGTGCAGGTCGCGGTCCCAGACCACGAGGTCGGCCTCGGCGCCCGGCTCCAGCGTCCCCAGCCGCGACGCCTGGCCGGCGAGCTCGGCGGCGCCCTCGGTGTAGGCGCGCAGCGCGAGGTCGAGGTCGATCCGCTGCGCGGGCACGAAGCCGCCCGCGGGCGTGCCGTCCGGCCGCGTGCGCGTCACCGCCGCGTGCAGGCCGAGCCAGGGCAGCGGCGGCTCGACCGGCGCGTCCGAGCCGAACGCGAGCATCGCGCCCGACTCGGCGAGCGCGCGCCACGGGTACGACAGCGCGCAGCGCCCGCCCCACGCGGCCGTGGCCGCGAACGCGTCCGAGGTCGCGTGCTGCGGCTGCATGCTCGCCCGCACGCCGAGCGCCGCGAAGCGGGGCAGGTCGTCCGGGTGCACGAGCTGCGCGTGCTCGATGCGCTGCGGCAGCGGCGGCGTGCCCGCCCCGCGGGCCGCCTCGAACGCGTCCAGCGCGTGGCGCACGGCGCGGTCGCCGATCGCGTGCACGGCCGCCGCGCAGCCCAGGCGCGCGGCCCGGCTCACGATCGCGACCAGCTCGTCGCGCGGGATCATGACGATCCCGAGCCCGTGCCCGTCGTCGTAGGGCTCGAGCAGGGCCGCCGTGCGCGAGCCGAGCGCGCCGTCGGCGAAGAGCTTGAGCGCGCCGACGCGGAACCACGCGTCGCCCACGCCGCTGCCGAGGCCGGCCGCGACGAGCGCCTCCATCTGCTCCGGCCCGAAGTGCTGCAGCACGCGCAGGCGCCGCCGCGAGGCCAGCGCGCGCATGCGGGCCATGTCGCCGGCGTTGCGCTGGAAGTCGTGCACGGCCGTGATGCCCGCCGCGTGCAGCGCGGACGCGCCCTCGTCGAGCAGCGCCGAGTCGGGCGCCGGCCCGGCCTGCGCGCACAGCGCGTCGAAGGCGCGCACGGCGTGCTCGCGCGCGATCCCCGTGGGCTCGCCGGCGGCGTCGCGCTCGAATCGCCCGCCCTCGGGGTCCGGCGTCGCGCGCCCGATCCCGGCCGCGCGCAGCGCCGCGCCGTTGGCCCAGAGCGAGTGGAAGTGGTGGCTGTGGTGCAGCACCGGGCGGTCGGGCGCGAGCGCATCGAGCGCGGCGCGGTCCGGCGGCGCCTCCCAGCCCATCGCGTCCCAGCCCCGGCCCACGAGCGGCGCCGGAGCCGGGTCGGCCGCCAGCGCCGCCCGCACGCGCTCGAGCGCGGCGGCGCGCGTGGTCGCGCCGAGCAGGTCGGCCTGCCGGCGCCCCTGCGCCCACGGCACGAAGTGGAGGTGCGCGTCGCAGAGCCCCGGCGTCACCGTGGCCCCCGCCGCGTCGATGCGCGGCGCCCGCGGCACCGCCGCGGCGAGGTCGCGCGAGCGCCCCACGGCCGAGATGCGGCCGTTGCGGACGAACACCGCGTCGGCCCCCTGCCAGCGCGCGGCGGGCCACAGCCGGGCCCCGGTGACGAGCAGCGGACCGCCCGGCCCCGTCACGCGACCGCCCCCACCGTGTTCGCGAGCACGCCCACGCCCTCGATCTCGACCTCGACGCGGTCGCCGGGGACGATGGGCGCGATGCCCGCGGGCGTGCCGGTCGCGATCACGTCGCCCGGCTCGAGCGTCATGATGCGCGAGACGTGGTGCACCAGGAACGGCACCTTGAAGTGCATCGCCGACGTGCGCGCCCGCTGCCGCACCTGGCCGTTCACGCGCAGCTCGAGCGCGAGGTCGAGCGGCGGCAGGCCCAGCGCGATCACCGGGCCGAACGGCGCGAACGTGTCGAAGCCCTTGGCCCGCGCCCACTGCCCGTCGCTCTTCTGGTAGTTGCGCGCCGAGACGTCGTTGAAGCACGTGACGCCGGCGACGCAGGCGAGCGCCTCGGACTCGCCGACCGCGCTCGCGCGCCGGCCCATCACCACGGCGAGCTCGCCCTCGGGGTCCATGCGCGTGACGCCGGCGGGGTAGCGGATCGTGCCGCCGTGCGCGAGCGCGGCGCTCGGGGGCTTGAAGAACAGCAGCGGCTCGGCGGGCACCTCGCGCTGGTCGGTCGCCACGGTGAGGCTCTCGCGCACGTGCTCGACGTAGTTCAGCCCCACACACACGATCTTGGTGGGCTCGCACGGCGGCAGCCATTCGACGGCCGCGGCCTCGTCCAGGGCGCCGACCGGCGCGCCGCCCGCCCAGGGCGGCCCCGACAGGCGCGTCAGGCGCGCGCCGTCCAGCAGGCCGTAGTGCACGGCGCCATGGACGCGATAGCGCGCGAGGAGCGGGACGTTCGGGGCGAGATTCAAGGGAGCGGCAGCATAGCCCGAATCGTCCGCGCAAAAAAATAGAGGCACCCGTTCAACGCGTGGCGCGAACCTCGGGGGCACCCCTGAAACGACGGCACGTCCACTTCGCTTTCTAGGGGTGGCGATAGAGCGCGGATGCACGGCGAAGACAGGACGCCTCTCGGAGGACAACTATAGCCGCGCGTGTCCAAGATCGGTCAAGCAGGATTTTCGCCCCTGCCGGCCCGGGCCTGCCGGCGGGCGGATTCCGGTGGGAGGCCGAGGTTTGACCCTCCATGGGGCCCTTGCTAGCGTGCCGCGACCATGACCAAGACCAAGACGAGCACCCGACAGCGCAGCTACGCCGACGCCCTTTCGGCCCGGCTCGACAACCGCACGGCCCGGCTGGGCGTCATCGGCCTGGGCTACGTGGGCCTGCCGCTGGCCGTCGAGCTGGCCCAGGCCGGCTTCGAGGTCTTCGGCGTCGACATCGACGAGAACCGCGTCCGCCAGCTCAACCAGGGCCGCTCCTACATCCAGGACGTCCCCACCGCCGACGTGCGGGCGCTGGTCCG
>JBAIWU010000560.1:0-2665 GCA_037917155.1 Candidatus Eiseniibacteriota bacterium | reverse complement strand
GACGACGCCGCGCTGCGCGAGCGGCTCGCGCGCTCGGGGCCGGCGTTCGTCGAGCGCGAGCACTCGCGCCGCGCGCTGGGCGAACGCCTCGTGGCCGTGCTCGAGGAGGCGCGGCTGGAGACGATCGGCCGCGACGTCGCGCCGCGGCCCACGGGCGCGGCCGCGGGGCTCCGGCGCGCGGTCGACGTCGGGACGGCGCTCGTGGGGCTCGTCGTCGCCTCGCCCGTCGTGCTCGCGGTCGCGGTCGCGATCAAGCTCGACTCGCCCGGACCGGTGCTCTTCCGCCAGCGCCGCATCGGGCGCGGCTCGCGCGAGTTCGTCCTGCTGAAGTTCCGCAGCATGGCCGTGGGCACGCCGGACCTCGCGACGCACCTCGTCGACCCCTCGAGCGTGCGCGTGACGCGCGTCGGCGCGTTCATCCGGCGCACGAGCCTCGACGAGCTGCCGCAGCTCTGGAACATCCTCGCGGGCGACATGACGCTCGTGGGCCCGCGGCCCGCCCTCTACAACCAGTACGACCTCGTCGCGATGCGCCAGCGCGTCGGCGTCGACGCGCTCAAGCCCGGGCTCACCGGCTGGGCGCAGGTCAACGGCCGCGACGAGATCCCGATGGACCGCAAGGTCGCGTACGACCGCGAGTACCTCGAGCGCATGTCGCCGGCGTTCGACCTCGAGATCCTCGTGCGCACGCTGACGACGCTGTTCACGATGCGGGGGATCCGGTGACCGTCCTGCCCCCGGTCGGGCGCCGCATCGGCGAGGCCGCCGCGCCGCGCGCGGGCTGGGCGCAGGGCGCCGTGCTCGTCGCGCTCGCGGGCGCGGCATGGGCGCGCATGCTGGGCACGCTGTGGACGACGTGGATGACGAACGACAACTACTCGCACGGTCCGCTCGTGCCGCTCGTGTCGCTGGTGCTGGTCTGGCTGCGGCGCGACAAGCTGCGCGCGCTGCCGCTCGCGCCGGACGCGCGCGGCCTGTGGGTGGTGGGCGCCGGCTGCGCGCTGCTCGTCCTCGGGATCCGCGCCGACCTGTTCGCGGCGCAGGAGTGGAGCCTGCTCGTGGCGATCGCGGGCCTCGTGCTCGCGTTCCTCGGCGTCCCGGCGCTGCGCATGCTCGCGTTCCCGATCCTCTACCTCGGCTTCATGCTCACGTTCCCGCCGCTGATCATGAACACGCTCAACTTCGCGCTGAAGAACCTCGCGGTGCAGTCGGCGGGGTTCGGCGCGAAGCTGTTCGGGGCGCGGTTCGAGCGCGAGGGCATGCAGATCTTCTTCCCCGACGGCGAGCTGCGCGTCGAGGCGCCGTGCAGCGGCCTGCGCTCGCTCGTCGCGCTGCTCGCCACCGGCGCGCTCTTCGCCTACTTCCAGCGCGGCGGCGTCTGGCGACGCGCCGCGGTCGTGCTGGCCGCCGTGCCGATCGCGCTCGCGGGCAACGTCGCGCGGCTGCTCCTGCTGCTCGTGGCCGCGGACCGGCGCGGCGTCGCGTGGGCGACCGGCGGCTTCCACGACGTCACGGGCTACGTCCTGTACGCGGTCGCGCTGGCGCTGCTGCTGGGCCTGCGGATGCTGCTCACGCCGCGGCCCGGACGGGAGGTCGCGCGGTGATCCGGTTCATGGTGGCGGCGCTGCTGCTGGGCCTGACGGCCGCGTACGTCACCCTGCACCCGCCCGCGCGCATCGACGTCGGCCGGGGCGTGCTGCGCGACGTGCCGGCGCGCTTCGGGCCGTGGGAGCAGCAGGAGAGCGGGCTGCAGGACGGCGTCCGGGAGCAGCTCCAGGCGGACGACGCGCTGCTGCGCCGGTACGAGGACCGCGGTCGGAGCGCCTGGCTCTGCCTCGTCTACCACCAGAACCGCCGCTACGGGGCGCACGACCCGCAGCTCTGCTACGAGTCGCAGGGCTTCGTCGTCATCGCGGAGGGGCGCGAGCGCGTCGACGACGGGACACCCGCCGGCATCGAGGCGCGCTCGTTCGTGGTCGAGCGCCGGAACGAGCCGCGCGTCGTCTGGTACTGGTGGACGACGCGGGGTTTCTCCTCCGGCGACGCGGGGGCGTTCCGCGGGCGGCTCGCGCTGCTGGGCGCGCTCGAAAACCGCTCGTGGGGAGCGTTCGTGCGCGTCGAGTCCGAGGCGCCCGACGGCGACCTGGCCGCGGCGCGGCTGCGCGCCCGCGACTTCGCCTCGCGCGTCGCGCGGGAGCTGCCCGGGCTGTTCGCGCGCGCGACGCAGGCGCCGACGCCGGGATCATGAGCCTGCTCGAGCAGGTGGCGCTGGGCGGCCTCTGCCTCCTGCGCGCCCTCCGCGAGTCGCTGCGCGCGTCGGCGTGGCGGCCGTGGTGGCCGCTGCTCGCGGCCCGGCTCGGCGTGCTCGTCGCACTGGTGGGGTGCGCACACCCGGCGCTGTCGTGGCTGATGGCGCCGCTGCTGCGCGCGGTCTCGGGCGAGGACGCGCTGCGGTTTCCGCAGCTCTTCCAGCGGCTCGCCGCGCTCGCGGGGTGGGCCGATCTCGTGCTGGCCGCGCTGCTCGTCCCGCTGTGCTCGGGCCGAGCGGCGCGCTGGTTCGCGGCGCGCTTCGGGCATCCCGCGCCGCCCGCGCGCGGCGGGGCGCGCGAGGCCGCGGCGCTCGTGCTCGCCTCGTTGCCGGCCGTGCTGCTCGCGGCGGGCGTGC
>JBAIWU010000559.1:0-7515 GCA_037917155.1 Candidatus Eiseniibacteriota bacterium | reverse complement strand
TCGAGCGCGACGGGGTCGGCGGCCGGGCCCTCGGGGCGGTAGAGCGACCACTGGCCGCCCACGGCGCCCTGCTCGCGCGCCAGCCCGGCGATCGCCGACGCGACGCGACGATCGACGTCCGCGTGGTGCCCGGCGCGGGCGAGCGGCGTGCCCGGCAGCATGCGGGGCAGCGCGTGGAGCCAGGTGAACGGCCCGCGCCGCTCGAGCAGCACCGGGGCCCCGCCCAGCAGCGCGCCGTCCGGCCCCTCGATCGCGACGACGCGCGGCCGGTGGCCCGGGAACGCGTCGCAGAACGCGCCCCACGCCTCCGGGCGGTGCGACGGCGAGGCCGACGGGTCGGCGGCGACGAGGGCCGCCCAGCCCGGCGGGGCGTGGTCGAGCCAGCGCGCGTGCGCCCGCGTCATGCGAGCCCCGGACCGGGAGCGTCCACGCGCCCGCGCTCAGCGCAGGACGACGACGCGCGCCGTCGCCTCGTGCCCGTTGCCGCGCGCCCGCACGAAGTAGACGCCGGAGCGCACACGGTTGCCGTCGCGGTCGCGCCCGTCCCAGATCACGGTGCCGTTCGTGGCCGAGTCGAAGCGTTTCACGACGCGTCCGGTGATGTCGAGGATCTCGCCCTCGTAGCCGGTGCCGTTGCCCTTGAGCTGCAGCGCGATCCCCATCGCGTCCATGCGGACGGGATTCGGGTAGACCGTCAGGTGCAGCGAGGGGATCGAGGGCGGCGGCGGCGGGCGGTAGCCCGGGTCGTAGCGGTTGATGCCCGAAGCCGTGGCGAACCACACGACGCCCGTCCTCGGGTCGACGCTGAGCGATCGCACCTCGTTGTCCGCGAGCGGCGAGTTCTCGGTGTTGAAGTCGACGTGGCCGCCGCCGGGCGCGAAGGCGCGCACGCCCTCCACCGACGCGGTCCACACGGTGCCGTTGGGGGCCACGTCGAGCGGGTGGACGGCGCCGAGCGGCGCGGGTTGCGCCGACGCGTTGAGCGTCGCCTGGTCCGTGAGCGTGGAGCCGCGGAGGCGGTGCAGCTCGTTGTCGTCGAACAGCACCCAGATCGAGTCGCCGTGCGCCACGAGGCCGAAGACGTTCTTCGTCAGTAGCGAGTTGATGTAGCCGAAGTGCGGCAGCCGCGTGTGGTCGTTGCCGTTCGCGAGGTTGCCGTCTCCATCGAGGCTGTCGAGCGGCGCGTAGCCGACTCCGTGGCCCGCGAAGCCGGCCCAGACCAGGTTGTTCACGCGGTCGATCGCGATCGCGCGCACCTGGTTGCTGCGCAGCCCGGCGTTGGTCGTCTTCCAGTTGATCAGCCAGGTGCCGGTCGTGTCGTAGACGTCGATGCCCATCGGCTCGTACGTGCCGAGGTCGGGCGTGTCGCCGCCGATGTAGACGTAGCCCATCGAGTCCACGGCCGACGACCACCCGTCGGTGTGCCGCGCGGTCGTGTCCGCCTTGAGCACGTTCCACGCCTGGTACGGGTGGTCGAAGTGGAGCGGGTTCGCGCGCAGGTCGGTGCGCTCGATGGCCGTCTCCCAGTGCGACGTCCACACGTGGCCGGTGCGGTCGAATTGCAGCGTGAACGAGTAGATCGGGTTGATGAACGACAGGTCCTGGCCCGGGCCGCAGCAGCCCGGCGCCCAGTTCGTCCACGTCCCGCCGTCGAAGCGCGAGACGCCGTGCGTGAACGTGACCGCCCACACGTCGCCGCCGATCGCGCCGATGTTGTTGACGTCATTGCCGACCGGCCCCGGCGGCGTACGCTGCACCCAGGGCGCCCCCTGCTCGTACAGGAAGCCGTCGCGCGAGGCGAACACGAGCCCGTCGGGATCCGGGGCCAGCGCGATGCCGCCGCCCGGCGAGGTGTCCGCGAGCGGGCCGCCGGCGATCCCCGCCCAGCCCGAGCCGGTCCAGCGGCACACGCTGTCGCGCGTCGCGAGCACGACGCGGCCGAAGCCGTCGCGCAGGTTCTTCTGCAGGTCCCCCGTGCCGATCGAGGTCCACGCGACGCCCCCGCGGTTCCACAGGTACGCGCCGTCGCCCGCGAGCGCGAACGCGTGCGCGCCGTCGGTCGCAAGCCGGTCCACCGCGTGGACGGCGAGGCCGGAGTCGCCCGAGGTCCACGTCGCGAGGTTCTGCGACAACCGGGCGAGGTAGACGCCGTCCGTGGTGGCGACCATGAGCGTGTCGCCCAGCACGACGATGCCGGAGACGACGTTGCTGCGGAACGGCGACGGCGTGCCGATGTCGGGCACCGAGCCGGCCACGAGCGTGCCGTTCCACAGCGCGATGCCGCGGGTCGTGCCGATCCAGACCGTGTCGCCGTCGGCGCGCAGGGTCGTGACGGTGTCCGAGGGCAGGCCGTCGAACGCGTTGACGAGATCCCACGAGACGCCGTCCGCGGCGAGCCGGCTGGCGCCCTTGCCCGCCGTCCCCACCCAGAGGCGCCCGGAGCGGTCGAACGCGAGCGCGGTGAGCGAATTGCTCGCCAGCCCGCCGGGCTCGCGCGTGACCGACTCGAACCGCCCCTCCGAGCGCAGCCAGCGCACGAGGCCGGCCTCCCCCGACGAGAGCCACACCGTGTCGCGCAGCGCGAGCACGTCGTTGCACGTCTGCATGCGGATGTACGTGGTCCAGGCGCCCGTCGCGCGCGCGGGCGCGCTCCATGCGGCCGCGACGAGCGCGAGCGTCACGATGTGCAGCGCGGGATGCCGGAACATGCGGTTCACTCCAGGCGGCCCAGCAGGTCGAGCAGGCGCAGCCGCCACACCATGCCGGCGGCCTCCCAGACGATCCTGCGGCTCATCTTCGAGACGCCGGCGCGGCGGTCGACGAACACGATCGGGATCTCCTTGATCCGGAAGCCGCGCCGCCAGCAGCGGAACGACATCTCGATCTGGAACGAGTATCCCTCCGACTTCACCTTGTCGAGGCGGATGCCCTCGAGTGCCCGGCGTCGGAAGCACTTGAACCCGCCGGTCGCGTCGGCCAGCGGCATGCCGGTGATGACGCGCGTGTACAGGTTCGCCGTGTAGGACAGGATGAGCCGGCTGAGCGGCCAGTTCACGACCGTGACGCCGTTGAGGTAGCGGCTGCCGAGCACGATGTCCGCGTCCTCGATGTGGTGCAGGAACTCCCCCAGCGCGTTCGGGTCGTGCGAGAAGTCCGCGTCCATCTCGAACACGTACTCGGCTCCGTGCGCGAGCGCGTAGCGGAAGCCGTCGCGGTAGGCCGAGCCCAGCCCCATCTTGCCCGGGCGCTGGATGAGGTGCACGCGCTCCGACTTCTTCTGCCACTCCTGCACGATCGTCGCCGTTCCATCGGGCGAGGCGTCGTCCACGACGAGGATGTCGAGCCCGTGCGGGAGCGACAAGACCTTCGCGATCAGCGGATCGATGTTCTCGCGCTCGTTGTAGGTCGGAACGATGACGAGCTTGTCCATCACGCGCTCCTGTGCGGCTCCGGCGCGGCCGCCGCGGTCCGCCGGCGACCCAGGAGCAGCCCGGCGGCGAGGAGCGCGAGCGCGACGGCCGCGCTGCCGAGCGACAGCGCGAGGCCGCGGCGGTCGCTCGCGGTGACGTAGCGGACCTCGACGACGTGCGGACCCGCGGGCAGCGCGACCGCGCGCAGCACGTGGTCCGCGCGCAGGATCGGGGCCGGCGTGCCGTCCACGAGCGCCTGCCAGTCCGGGTACCACTGGTCGGCGAGACGCAGCAGGCCGGGGGCCGGCATCACCGCGCGCACGCGCACGCGGTGGAGCGTGTACTCGATGATGTCCGCCGCGGCCCCGGCGACCGTGCCCTGCGGGATGCCCGGGTCGCGGTCGACGAACGCGAAGTCGTGCGGGTCGTGCCGCATGGAGGTCACGGAGTCGATCACCGCGCGGCCGGTGTCGCGCACGACCGCCCAGTGGCCGACGATCGTGACGCGGGGCAGCGCGATCGTGTTCTCGTAGACCGCGGCCGCGCCGCGGTGCACGAGCTTGAGCCACGGCGGCAGCCGGGTCTCGTCCATCGGCTGCGGGAACACGAGGAACCGCACGTTGAGCAGCGCCATCCACGTCGGCGCGTAGAGCGGCGGCTCGGCGTCGGGCTCGCGCAGGTCCTGGAAGAGGCGCAGCTTGGCGGCGTGGTAGCCGGTCAGCGTGCCGATGCCGAAGCCGGCGAGCCGGTTGCTGCTCTGCCCCACCTCGATCACGCGGAAGCTGCCCGGGGGCCCGGCGCTCTCGAGGAACTGCACGGTGTCGTCATAGCCCGCGTCGAGGCTGTGCGGCACGGGGTCGCCGATCACCGGCTCCATGAGCTTCGTGCTCACGGGCCAGAGGTCGACCAGCAGGACGAGCAGCACGCCGACGCTGGCCCCCGCCGCCCCGAGCCGGCCGCGCAGCACCAGCCACGCGAGCCCCACGGCCACGAGCGCGAGGATCACGACGCGGATCATGTCCGCGGCGAACGCCGCGTAGGCCACGCCCGCCGCCTCGGCGCCGTAGGGCTGCTTGTGCGCGAGCGCGAAGCTCGTGTAGGCGGTCCGCACGCCGTCGCCGCCGGCGAGCACGACGATACCGGCGAGCAGCACGAGGGCGCCGCCCGCGAGCAGCAGCTTCTCGGCCAGGCCGGGCCCGCGCGCCTTGCGTCCACGGCCCGCCTCGCCCTCCTCGAGCACGGTGCTCCAGCCCCACGCGAGCCCGAGCGCCACGGCGAGCTGGAAGAGGAGGATGACCATGACCGGGATGCGGAACTTCTTGAACTGCGGCAGGTGGTCGTAGAGGAAGCCGTAGAGCGGGAAGTGGTGGCCGAACGAGACGAGCAGCGCGAACAGGCCGAGCAGCAGCGCGAACACCTGCGCGCGCCCGCGCCTGAGCAGCGCGGGCAGCGCGAGCAGGACCGCGACGACGCCCATGTACGCGTTCGGGTAGTCCGTGAACGGCATCGATCCCCAGTAGGTCGCGCCGCCGAAGCCGACGAAGTCGGGCCAGATGACCGCGGGCAGCTCGTACGGGGCCATCGACCACTGCGTGGCGTACTCCATGCCCACGCCGCCGCTGCCGTCGGTGCCGCCGCGGATCGAGTACTGCGCGTAGTCCTTGAGCGGGATGTCGTAGACGCCCGCGATGCCGAAGGCCAGGGCTGCCGCGGCGCCGAGGCCGACCGCGCGCAGCACGCGCGAAAGCAGCTCGGAGGGCCGGCCCAGCGACGCGACCACCTCGACCGCCCCGTAGAGCGCGATCGCGACCCAGGTGTAGAAGCAGACCTGCACGTGACCGCGGAGGAACTGGAAGCCGCCCGCCAGCGCGAGCCAGCCGAGGTCCGCGAGGCTGCCGCGCCGCAGCCAGCGCGCGGCGAGCCAGACCATGAGCGGCAGGTACGCCGAGTCGACGAGCTGGCTGCCATGCCCGTGCGCGCCGACCGCGACGAGGTTGGGCGCGAACACGAACGCCAGCGCGCCGAGCAGGGCGCCCTCGGGCCGCGCGTTCCACTCGCGCGCGAGCAGGTAGAAGAACAGCGCGCCGAGGAAGTAGTACAGCACGAGCCAGCTCATCTCGGGCAGCGCGACGACGCGCGCGAGCAGCGCGAGCGGCCAGTCGGGCGGGTACATGAGCGGGTTGTAGGCGCCCGACGCGAACGACGGCATGCCGAGGAACACGTACGGGTTCCACAGCGGGTAGACGTGACTCTTCCAGAGGAACTGCTCGCCCAGCCGCACGAAGCCCGCGGGCGCGCTGGCGTCGGGCGCGACGAACGTCTTGCCGAGCAGCGTCACGTCGCGGAAGAACACGAGCGTGAGCAGCGCGATCACCACCGCCGCCCACGCGGTCGAGAGCGTGAAGGGCGCGGCGGGTGCGGCGTCGCGGCGGGGTGCGGTCTTCGTCTGGGCCATGGATCCGTTCGGGTTCGGGGTGGTCGGGCGTCAGGCGGCGGCGAGCCGCGCTTCGATCTCGCGCACCATGCGCGCGGCCAGCGCGTCCCAGTCGTGCGGGCGGGCCAGCGCGCGGCGGCGGTCGCGGTCGGGGCCCGCGCCGAGCGCGGCCGCGAGCGCGGCGGTCCAGTCCGCTTCCGTGGTGGCGAAGGCCAGGTCGGGCGTGCGCTCCTCGAGGTCCAGCACCGGCGTGGTGATCACGGGCACGCCGGCGGCCAGGTACTGGTAGACCTTGTTCGGGTTGATGCCCTGCACGAACGGATCGTCGGCGCGGAACGGGATCACGCCCACGTCGAGCGCCTGCATGTAGGCGGGCACGTCGGCGTAGGGCTTCGGCCCCAGGACCGCGACGCCCTCGCGCGCGGCCAACTCGGCGACCGCCCTGTCGGTGGCCGGCGAGCCCGGTCCGATCAATACCAACGTGCCGCCCCGGCGGTTCCGCCGGAGCGTCTCGAGCACGCCGAAGTCCAAGAAGTGCGACAGCAGCCCCACGTAGCCGACGAGCGGCCGCGGCAACGACGCCAGCTCCGCGGGGACCTCGCGCGGGGCCTCGAAGGGCGCCATCTCGACTCCGTTGCCGAGCAGGATCAAGGGCCGGTCGGTCTCCCCGGACAGTTGCCGACGGTAGTACTCGGACACCACGAACACGGCCTGCGCCTGCCGGATCGTGCGCGGCCAGTAGCCGCGGGCCCACGGGGGGCTCGCGGAGAACTGAAACGGACTATCGTTGAAGTCGTAGAGTACCAGCTTCTTGCGCAGCCGCGAAAGCGCGCCGGGGCAGTAGATGTTGGAAACGAGCACGACCGGCCGGGGCTCCACGCCCAGCCGCCGGAGCATGTGGCCGAGCCACAGCTCGGCCCCCATCTCTATGGCCGCCCGGCCCGGCGCCGTGCCGGCGGCCGCGTTGTAGGCGGCGCTCGTGGTGCCCGGCTTGAGGAAGGGAACGGTGAAGTAGGTCACGCGCCCCTCCCGCCGCGGCGTCCACGGGTCGTCCCCGCCGAACGCGGGCGGCTGGGCGAAGAACACCCGCCAGTCCGCGGGAAAGCGCGACAGCAGGAACTGCTTCCGCGTGCGGAAGTAGCCCCAGCGGACTTCGGAGAGCACGAGGAGGTCCAAGGTCGGCCCGGGCTCGTCGAGGGTGGGACGCGGAGCCGGGCCACGGGGGCCGGACCGCGCGAGGCGCTCCAGTGAACGCGCCAGTATCCGGAGCGGCCTCGCCCGGCGTCAAGGCCCGGCGGCTCAGGCCGCCGGGGCCTGCACGCGCGGATCCACCGCGACGAAGCGCCGCGACCATGCCTCGAGGCTGAGCCAGCGCCAGACCTGCAGGCCGATCGCGCGCCGGCCCGCGAGGAAGTCCTCGAGCTCGGCGCGCAGCACGCTCGGCTCGACCCAGTCCTGGAACGGCCCGGGGCGCTCCAGGCGCCGCCGCACCTCGCCCGCCCAGCGGCGGCGCATCCACACGTCCGCGGGCGTCTCGAAGCCCATCTTGTCCCGCCGCGCCCGCACGGACTCCGGAACGCGGTCGGCGAGCGCGCGACGCAGGATGGCCTTGGTCGTCGGGCCGTCGAGCTTCTGCTCGTCCGGCAGCGAGAACGCGAACTCCACGAGCCG
>JBAIWU010000558.1:0-1847 GCA_037917155.1 Candidatus Eiseniibacteriota bacterium | reverse complement strand
TGTCCGCGAGCTTGCGGTCCTCCTCGGCCTGCGCCTGCGCGCGCGTGACGTCGATCACGATGCGGAACGGCTTGTCGTCGACCGCCGCGAGCGGGAACGCGTGGAACGCCGTGCCCGGCTCCAGGGTCAGCGTGAAGCGGACCCCGTGCTCGTCGAACGTGACGAACACCGAGTCCACGGCGCTGTCGCGCACGGCCAGCGCGAGCGGCACGCCGCTCGCGGCGACGATGCCGGGCGAGGGCACCGCGACGACCACGCGCGCGGCGGAGCCCGAATCGGGCATGACCGCGTCGACCGGCGCCGAGAAGTCGAACACGACCCGTGTGTTGCCGGGCGCCGACCAGCTCCGCACGCTGGTCAGCGTGAGGGCGGCGGGGGCATCCGCGCGCGCCGGCGCCGCGCCCGCGAGGAGCGCCAGCGCGACGAGCCCGGGAAGGGCCGCGCGGAGCATGCATCGGTTGCACATCGTCACGATCTCCTCACCGTCCATGGCACGACGGGAGGCGACCCCTGGTCGCCTCCCGCCACTCCCTCGCCCTAACGACCCTGTCGCGGGCTATTTCTCGAGGCGGAGCGGAACATACCGCGAGTTGCCGTTGCGATTCACGTACAGCACCGCCGGCCGGCCGGCCTTGCGGGCCGCCGCCATCAGGCGCGTGAACGATTCGGCGTCCGTCACCGGGCTCGAGCCGACCATCTCGATCACGTCGCCCGGCTGGAGACCGTTGTCGTCCGCGATGCTGCCGTCGGCGACGTCGGTGATGCGCACGCCGTCATCGATGCCGAGCTGGCGCCGCTCCTCGGGCGTCAGGTCCTTCACCGTGATGCCGCCCAGGTTCGTGACCGCGTCGTCGCCGCCCCCGCCCTGCGTGCTGGCGGCGAGCTGCTCGTCCTTGTCCTTGAGCGTCACGCTCACCGGCATGCGCTTGCCCTCGCGCATGATCACCATCGAGACCGGCTTCCCGGGAGGGGTATCGGCCACCTTGAGCCGCAACTTCTGCATGTCGGTCACCGGCTGGCCGGCGAACTCGACGATGACGTCGTTGCGCTTCAGGCCGGCGCGCGAGGCCGGCGTGTTGTCCATGACCCGCTGGATCAGCACGCCCTGCTGGCCGGCGAGGCCGAAGCCCTCGGCGATGTCGGGCGTCATCTCGGCCAGCATCACCCCGAGCTGGGCGCGGCGCACCGACCCGTGCGCGACGAGCTGCTCGGCGACGTGCTTCGCGAGGTTGATCGGCACCGCGAAGCCGATGCCCTGGCCGCTCGTGTTGATCGCGGTGTTGATGCCGATGACCTCGCCGCGGATGTTGCAGAGCGGGCCGCCGGAGTTGCCGAAGTTGATCGCCGCGTCGGTCTGGATGAAGTCCTGGTAGTCCGGCGTGCCGCCGTAGATGTTGAGGTTCGTGCGGCCCTGGGCGCTGACGATGCCCACGGTCACCGAGCCGCGCAGCTCGCCGAGCGGATTGCCGATCGCGATCGCCCAGTCACCCACGCGGAGCTGGTCGGAGTCGCCGAGCGGCAGCCACGGCAGGTCCTTGCCGTCGATCTGGATGATGGCGACGTCCGTCTCGGGGTCGGTGCCCACGACGTGCGCCTTGAACTCGCGGCGGTCGTTGAGCGTCACGTTGATCTCGTCCGCGTTCGAGACCACGTGGTTGTTCGTCATGATGTGGCCCTGGGCGTCGATGATGAAGCCCGAGCCCGAGGACGGCATGCGCTGCGGATGGCGCGGCGCCGGGCTGTCGAAGAAGTGGCGCAGGATGTCGTCGCCGGGGTCCGTGGACTCGGCGCCGGCCTTCTTGCGCACGTCGATGAAGACGACGGCGGGCAGCGCCTTGGCCACGACA
>JBAIWU010000557.1:0-8413 GCA_037917155.1 Candidatus Eiseniibacteriota bacterium | reverse complement strand
CTCGAGTCCCACCTGCGCCTGCACGTTGTAGGCGTGGATGGTCTCGGTGCGCGCGACGCGCTCGCCCCAGTAGCGGTAGCGGCGGAAGAGGCCCTCGGCGATGAGCTCGACGTGGGCGCCCGGCTCGCCGAGGACGCCGCGCAGCGCGACGGCGCCCGCCGGGCCGCCGAGCCGCTCGCGCAGCGGCAGCGCCGCGCCGAGCGCCCCGCCGGCCAGCAGCCCGGCGGCGTGCGCGGCGTTGTCGGTGCCGTGCCGTTGCAGCCCCGCGGCGAGCCCCGGGAGAGTGAGCAGCATCACGACCGCGCCCAGGGCGCGCGCGCGGCCTACGGCGAGCCGGTGCCGGAGGCGGAACGCCCCGGCCAGCAGCGCGCCGCCGAACGCGAACACGACCCCGGAGCCGCCGATCGAGAGCCCCACCGCGTCCGGACCGCCCCGCAGGCGCCACGCGAGGCTGGCCAGCGACGCGGCGGCGCCACCCAGCGCGTACAGCAGCGGAAAGCTCCCGGGCGCGAAGACGCGCTCGGCGGCCTGGCCGAGCACGAGCAGCGTCGCGGCGTTGAAGAACACGTGCGCCGGCGACTCGTGCAGGAACGTCGAAGCGAGCGCGCGCCAGGCCGCGTCCCGTCCGCCATGCGGCAGCGCGTTCGCGCCGCGCGCGAGCATCGCCGCCGTGTCGCCGAGTTCGCGCCGCGCCGCCTGGAGCGCGAACACGACCGCCCACGACAGCAGCGCGAGCATCGTGCCCCACGGCGTGACGTCGCCCACCGCGCTCCACAGCTCGACCGGGGGCGGCTCGTCGGCGTCGGGCGGCACGTAGCCGGCGGCATCGAGGTCGTCCCCGGGCCCGTCCGCGCCCAGCTCGTGATCCATGCGCGCGAGCGTACCATCGCGCGCGCCCGGCGCGGCGGCTCGCGGCTACGGGCGCTCGGGCGCGGCGAAGAGCGCGTGCAGGTCGACCGCGGGCACCTGCACCTGCGTCGCCAGCGAGACGTACGCGCGCGCCAGCTGGTCCTTGCCCGCGCCGAGCACCGTGGACACTAGGCCGAGCGCGTGCGCGAGCGATTCCGGCGCGACCTCGGCCTCGATCCGCTTCCAGATCGCCTCCTCGAGCACGTTGAAGGCGGTCTGCACCTCGCCGAGACCGAAGCCGGCGCGGAAGCGCTCGGCCGCGACCTCCTCGGCGTGCGACTCGATGGGCATGAGCGTGCGCGCGGCGATGCTCGCGTGCATCACGTCGTAGAGCGACTCCATCCGCGCCCGCGACGCCTCGAAGCCCGCGGCCTCGTAGTGGGTCAGCCCGGCGCGCTGCATCGCCGCGAGCGCCTCCGCGACGAGCTCGGTGCGGCGCACCCTCAGCAGCTCGGCAAGGTCCATGGATCGGTCTCCCCCGGTCGCTCCGCGATCCGCGGAGCGGGATCGCGGTGCGGTCCCGATCCCGGGGCGAGCATGACGCGGGCCGCCCGCGGTCCGCACGCGTCGCGTCGCGCGGGCCGAGCGCAAGCCTTCGCCGCGCACGCGACAGCGCGGCGCGCGGTGCGTTCAAGCTTGGTTCAAGGTGTCCGGAACGCGTCCCAACGCCGCCTCGCATCCTGACGAGCGGAGCCTGCGCCGTGCCACGGTGGCAGGCGCCTCGACGCGATGCGGCGCGCGCGGCCGTGTTCGCGCGTGGATAAGCCCGCGCCCTGCAAGCGGCTCCTGCACGGGCGATTGCGGCCGGCGCGCGGGCCGTGCGTGGCTCGCTTGATGCTCGGTCGCGAGGCAACGGCATCGCGACGTCGTGGGTCGGCGCCCATCCCGCCTGCGGGCGGGACCGCAGCACCGGGCCGCCGCGTGCTCCGAATGGCCGCGAAACGCGGTGCCACAACGGAGGCGATCCCTCTATGAGCCAGAGCAAGGTCCGCGTGCTCATCATGGGCGCGGCAGGCCGCGACTTCCACAACTTCAACGTCTGGTGGAAGCACCAGCCGGACGTCGAGGTCGTTTGCTTCACCGCGACGCAGATTCCCGACATCGACGGTCGCGTCTATCCGCCGGTGCTCGCCGGTCCGCAGTATCCGCAGGGCATCCCGATCCACTCCGAGGCGCGCCTCGAGGAGCTGATCCGCGAGTACGCCGTCGACGTGGTCACGTTCGCCTACTCCGACGTCTCGTATGCGTACGTGATGCGCCAGGCCGCGCGGGTGAACGCCGCGGGCGCGCAGTTCGTGCTCTCCGGCGCACGCCAGACCATGCTCGCGAGCACGAAGCCCGTGATCGCCGTGGGCGCGGTGCGCACGGGCTGCGGCAAGAGCCAGACGTCGCGCCGCATCACGCGGATCCTGAAGGACATGGGGCTGCGCACCGCCGTGGTGCGGCACCCCATGCCCTACGGCGACCTGTCGCGCCAGATCTGCCAGCGGTTCGCGAGCGTCGCCGACATGGACGAGCAGCGGTGCACGATCGAGGAGCGCGAGGAGTACGAGCCGCACACGGCGATGGGCAACCTCGTGTTCGCGGGCGTGGACTACGAGCTCATCCTGCGCCGCGCCGAGACGGAGGCGGACGTCATCCTCTGGGACGGCGGCAACAACGACCTGCCGTTCTACCGGCCGGACCTCGACATCGTCGTCGCCGACCCGCACCGCCCGGGCCACGAGCTCTCCTACTACCCGGGCGAGACGAACGTGCGCATGGCCGACCTCGTGATCGTCAACAAGGTCGACACGGCCGAGCCCGAGAAGATCGCCGCCGTCGAGGCGAACGTGCGCTCGGTCAACCCGCGCGCCGTGATCCTGCGCGCGAACTCGCCGGTCACCGTGCGCGAGCCGGAGCTCGTCAAGGGCCGGCGCGTGCTGGTGATCGAGGACGGCCCGACGCTCACGCACGGCGAGATGCGCTACGGCGCGGGGCTCGTGGCGGCGCTGCGCCACCAGGCCGCCGAGGTCGTCGATCCGCGCCCGTACGCACGCGGCTCGATCAAGGCGGTGTTCGAGAAGTACGGCCACCTCACGCAGGTCCTGCCGGCCATGGGCTACGGCGACCGGCAGATCGCCGAGCTGTCCGAGACCATCGCCGCGGTGCCGTGCGAGACCGTGCTCATCGCGACGCCGATCGACCTCGCGCACGTGCTGAAGCTCGACAAGCCGTCCACGCGCGTCACGTACGAGCTCGAGGAGCACGACACCATGGTCCTGCCGCGGATGATCAAGGCCATGCTCGAGCGGCACGCGCGCGAGGCGAAGGAGGCGACGGAGGTGGGACATGGCGCACGCTGAGCACGAACCCGTCACGCGGTCCGAGGCGACCGCCCGTCACCTCGCCATGGTCGAGGCGCACAGCGCCCGGAACTACGCGCCCCTGCCCGTCGTGCTGGCGCGCGGACGCGGCGCGTGGGTCGAGGACGTCGAGGGCAACCGCTACCTCGACATGCTGAGCGCGTACTCGGCGCTCAACTTCGGGCACGGGCACGACGAGCTGGTCGGCGTGTTCGTCGAGCAGGCACGGACGCTGGCGCTGACCAGCCGCGCGTTCCACAACGACCAGTTCGGCCCGTTCTGCGAGGAGATCACCGCGCTGACCGGGCAGGACCTCGTGCTGCCGATGAACACCGGCGCCGAGGGCGTCGAGACCGCGCTCAAGACCGTGCGCAAGTGGGGCTACCGCGTCAAGGGCATCGCGCCGGAGCGCGCGGAGATCATCGCCTGCGAGGGCAACTTCCACGGGCGCACGATCAGCATCGTGAGCTTCTCCGACGACGCGCAGTACCGCGACGGCTTCGGACCGTTCACGCCGGGCTTCCGGCTCGTGCCCTACGGCGACCTTGCCGCGCTCGAGCGTGCGATCGGGCCGAACACCGTGGGCTTCCTCGTCGAGCCGATCCAGGGCGAGGGTGGCATCGTCGTGCCGCCGGCGGGCTGGCTCAAGGGCGCGTACGAGCTGTGCCGCAGGAACCGGGTCCTGTTCGTCGCGGACGAGATCCAGACCGGGCTCGGCCGCACGGGCCGGCTGTTCGCGTGTGACCACGAGGGCGTGAAGCCCGACGTGCTCATCCTGGGCAAGGCGCTCGGCGGCGGGCTCATGCCCGTCTCCGCGGTGCTCGCCTCGCGCGAGATCCTCGGCGTGTTCGAGCCGGGCGACCACGGCAGCACGTTCGGGGGCAATCCGCTGGGTTGCGCGGTGGCGCGCAAGGCGATCCAGGTGCTCGTGCGCGACGACCTGGCGGGCCGCGCGGCGCGGCTCGGCGAGGCGTTCATGGCGCGGCTGCGCGCGCTCGACTCGCCCGTGGTCCGCGAGGTGCGCGGACGCGGGCTCCTGATCGGCATCGAGATCCGGAAGGAGGCGGGGCCGGCGAAGGCCTTCGCGAAGAAGCTCATGCAGGAGGGCGTGCTCTGCAAGGACACCGTCGAGAGCGTGCTGCGCATCGCGCCGCCGCTCGTGATCGAGCAGGACGACCTCGACTGGGCCTACGAGCGGATCGCGAAGGTGCTGCGCTAGGGACCACACGGCGGGAGGCCCGGCGCGTGCCGGACCTCCCGCCCCACGCGCCGCGGGCACGGCCCGGACGGCGATCGGAGCCAACCGATGAACACGGTCATGAGCGCGCTGCGTCCACCGGTGGGCGCGCGCATCCACAGCTACCTCTCGGTGAAGGACCTGCCGGCGGACGCGACGTTCGAGATCCTCTCCCTCGCCCGCGCCATGAAGGCCGAGCTCAAGGCGGGCCGCCCGCAGCCGCTGCTCGCGGGCCGGACGCTGGCGATGATCTTCCAGAAGCCGTCGCTGCGGACGCGCGTCTCGTTCGAGACGGGCATGACGCAGCTCGGCGGCCACGCGATCTACCTCGGGCCCGACGACATCAAGCTCGGGGCGCGCGAGACGGTCGAGGACATCGCCATCGTGCTCTCGCGCATGGCCGACCTGGTCATGGCGCGCGTGTTCGGCCACGCCATCGTCGAGGAGCTCGCGCGGCACGCCACCGTGCCGGTCATCAACGGCCTCTCCGACCTCGAGCACCCGTGCCAGGTGCTCGGCGACCTGCTCACGATCCTCGAACGCAAGGAGCGGCTCTCGGGGCTGAAGCTCGTGTTCGTGGGCGACGGCAACAACGTGGCGAACTCGCTGCTCTACGGTGGCGCCCTGACCGGCATGGACTGCACGATCGCGTGCCCGCACGGCTTCGAGCCGCCGGCAGCGCTGCTCGAGGACGCACGCCGGCTCGCGAAGGCGAGTGGCGCGAGGCTGGAGGTCACCTCGAACGTCGAGGCGGCCTGCGCCGGCGCGGACGTCCTCTACACCGACGTGTGGACGAGCATGGGCCAGGAGGCCGAGACCGAGCGCCGGCTGCAGGCGTTCCGCGGCTTCCAGGTGAACGCCGCGCTGGTCCGCAGGGCGAAGCCGGACGTGACGCTGCTCCACTGCCTGCCCGCGCACTACGGCGAGGAGATCGAGTACACGGTCTCCCGCACCGCGAACTCAGCCATCTTCGACCAGGCCGAGAACCGGCTGCACGCCCAGAAGGCGCTCATGGTGGCGATGGCCGGTTGACGTCGCCTCCCTTGTGGCTCGAGGCCCGGGGGGTGGCCCCTCCCGGGCCGCGTCGCGTGGAGGCGCGGGCCGGCTCGTGATCCCATCGCTCGGCGCGCCGCCCGCTCACGCGGCGTGCTTTTCACGCAGTCGGCACGCCGCTCATTCGCTCAGCGCGTGGCTTCGTCGAGGCGCCGTCGCAGGCGTGCGAGGTCGAGCAGGCCGCGCATGCCCGCGGCCTTCCGGCGCGCCTCGTTCCGCGCGTCGACCATGGCCCACGCCTCGTCGCAGCAACGCTCGACGAACGCCCACGTCATCGACTGGCGCCGGCCCCAGGTCACGCACACGGGGCCCTCGCGCGTGTAGCCCGGGCAGTAGACGTAGTGCCCCGCGAACGGATCCGGCTCGCCGTCGGGGCCGGGCGAGACGTCCCACGGGCGCCGCGCCTCGAAGCGGGCGATGGCGTCCCGGGGCAGGAGCAGCCCCAGCCCGACGCCCACCTGCATGACGATCGCGCGCCGGATCTCGACCGGCTTCGAGCGGTCGACCGCGGCGAACGCGGCGATGCGGTACCGTGCGCGGCCCACCGTCCAGCCGGCCGTGCGCCACGCCTTGAGCGAGTCGAGCACGACCAGGCCGCTCTCGGTGCCGCCGTTCTCGCGCCGCCATTCGCGCAGCACGTCGGTGTCGCGGATCGCGAGGACGCGTTTCTGCTCCAGGTACTCGAAGCGCAGCGTCTGGTGCGCGCGACCCGCGATGACGCAGTCGCCGTGCGTGTCGTTCGCGTACATGGGCGTGGGCACGGGAACGTGGCGGGTGTCGAAGTCGTACTCGGCCGGCAGGCGCGGAGCCCGCAGCACGAGCTCGGCGAACCCGATCGTGCGGTGGTCTCGGCGCGCCGGCCGCTTGCCGAACCGGATCCGGGGCGAATGCCTGTGCGTCCTCGGCATGGTGGACCTCCTCGAGCGCGGGGGCGGTCGCCCGCGCGGGGCGGGCTTGCCGGGAATACGCTCGCGGAAGGCCGGGGTTGCGACGCGGGGGCGCGGGGAGGCGCGATCCGCCCGGGGGCCGGGCCTCAGCGCGACACGGCGGCGAGCGGCGGACCGGCCTCGGGGCGCACGACGACGCCGTCCACGTACGCCGCGGCCCGCCCACGCGCGCCGCGCAGCGCGAGCGTGGTCACCGGCCCGTCCGCGGTGAACGTCAGCGCGTGTGGCTGCCAGAGCACCTCGGGCGCCGGGTTGTCGATCGCCACCGTGCGGGCCGTGCCCGCGACCTCGACCCGCACCCCCGCGCGGCCGTCGCCGTCTCCGCCGGCGCGGCTGCCCAGCCAGAAGAGCAGCTCGTAGCGCTGGCCCGGCACGGTCGCGAACGCCTGCCGGACGCAGGCGTGGCGCGTCGCGCCCGGGGGGAACTCGACGACCCAGTCGCCGTTCGGGGCGACGAAGCCCCCGTCGGACGCGGCCTGCCACCCGACCTCGCCGGCCACGAGCCAGCCCGGGATCGCCGCCGACACGGCGGGCGCGGACGTGGCCGGCGGGACGGCCGGATCGGGCTCGAACGAGCCGTTGTCGACCATCGCCGCGCGGGCGGCGTGGGCCAGGAGCAGGACGAACAGGGATGCCGAAAGCGGGATGCAGCGCACAGGGGGCTCCATGGGACGGGCGGGCTTCTCGAATTCTCTCGAATGTCGCCCCGACGCCGCAATAGGAATTCAGGCGCCGATATCACGAGATCCGCACCTCGCGGCGGCGGCGACGGGGTGCGGGCGATCCATTCACGCGTGAAGATTTGTCTTGACTCACGTACGCCCGCATCCCACTCGACGGCGCGGCACGACGGCAGGCCTCGCGCCAGCCTGCGCACGTTGCCCGCGCTCGCGCTTGTCGCGCATGCTCCCGGCGCGTTGTCGTCGCGAGCCGCGTTGTGCGCTCTCGGGGCGAATGCGAGCGCCGAATTCGGGTGTGCTATGTATGCGACGCACGCCCCCGCGAGTCATCGCCCCCGCGATGGTGCTTGGCATGGCGACGTACTCGTACTTCGGTCTCGCCGATCACGCGCTGATCCACGAGCTGCACTCCGTCTGGGCCCGCAGCCGGGCCACCACCGCGACGCTGCTCGCGCTGCTGGCCGAGGTCGACGAGCGCCGGCTCTACCTGCCGGCGGCGTACCCGTCCATGTACGCCTGGTGCGTCGGGACGCTGCGCATGTCCGAGGACTCGGCGCTCAAGCGCATCCGCGTCGCCCGCGCGGCCCGGAAGTGCCCGGCGCTCTTCCCGGCGATCGCCGAGGGGCGGCTGAACCTGAGCGCGGTGCTGATGCTGGCGCCGCACCTGGCGCCCGCGAACGCCGAGGTGCTGATCGCCGCCGCAGCCGGCAAGACCACGGCGGAGCTGGCGCTGCTGCTGGCGGAGCGGTTCCCGCGGCCCGACGTGCCGACGCTCGTGGCGCCGCTCGAGCCGGTGCCCGCGCGACCCGAGGTGGCCGCACGGCCAGTTGTCCCATCGAGTGCGCCATGCGCGGCATTGCCGATGGGGCCACTTGTCTCGCCACCGGCCGCAATGCCGGTGCCGGTCGCGCCACGCGTCGAGCCCACACCCCTCGCCCCCGCGCCACCCGCCCGCGTGACGCCGCTCGCGCCGCAGCGTTACGCGCTGCAGGTGGTCTTGGATCGAACCACGCATGACAACCTGCGCGCGGCGCAGGCGCTGCTCGGGCCCAACGGCCGCGATGTCTCTGCTGTGCTCGGAAGGGCGCTCGAGCTGCTGCGGCGGGACCTGGAGCGCCGCAAGTTCGCCGCGACGTCGCGGCCGCGCAAGACGCGGCAGGCCTCACGCAACCCGCGACAGATCGCGTCCGGGATCAAGCGTGCCGTGTGGGCGCGTGACCGAGGCCAGTGCACGTTCGTGAG
>JBAIWU010000556.1:0-3928 GCA_037917155.1 Candidatus Eiseniibacteriota bacterium | reverse complement strand
CGTCAACGCGGCGGCGCTGCCGGGCCCCTGGTTCGGGGCGACGACCGGCGCGGCTGCGCCGGCGCTCGTCCTCTCGGGCGAGCGCATGGCCGCGGCCCGCGCGCCGATGTCGCTGCTGCGGCCGCTGTTCGGCCGCGGGGCCGCGTTCGAGACCGGCCTGCTCGGCCTCGGCCTGCCGGTCGTGCGCGCCGACGCGGCGTTCCTCGCCTGGCCGTGGGAGATCGTCGAGCGCAACGCCGACGCGATCGTCGAGGACCTGCGCGACGTCGCAGGCGAGGTGCGCGGCACGGCGCACCGGCTCGCGTGCCTCGAGGCGCCGGAGAACGTCGTGGTCGAGCGGGGCGCGGTCGTGGGCCCGTTCGCCGTGCTCGACGCGCGCGAGGGCCCGATCCTCGTGGGCGCGGGCGCCCGCATCGCGCCGCACACCGTGGTCACGGGCCCGTGCGTCGTGGGCGAGCGCACGCAGCTCCTGGGCGGCTTCGTCTCGGGCACGACGTTCGGGCCCGAGTGCCGGGTCGCGGGCGAGGTCGAGGCGAGCGTGTGGCAGGGTTACGGCAACAAGCGCCACCACGGCTTCGTCGGCCACAGCGTGCTCGGCGAGTGGGTCAACCTCGGCGCGCTCACGACGACGAGCGACCTCAAGAACAACTATGGCCCGGTGCGCGTGCACGTCGACGGGCGCGAGGTCGACAGCGGCAATCCCAAGGTGGGCGCGTTCGTGGGCGCGCACGTGAAGACGGGCATCGGCACGCTGCTGCCGACCGGCGCCAGCGTCGGCACGGGCTCGAACCTGTTCGGGGGCGGCCGCTTCGCCCCGAAGACCGTGCCGGCATTCTGCTGGTGGGACGGCGAGCGCGCCGTGGACCACGAACTCGAGCGCTTCCTCGCGACCGCGCGCAAGGCGTTCGCCCGCCGCGCCCGGGCGCTGGGACCGGCGGATGAGGCGGCCAGCCGGGCGCTTTTCGCCTCGACCGCCGCCGAGCGCCGTCCGATGACGGATGGGGCGTAGGCGCGGCCGTGGCGGGCAGTTCCCCGGTCGCGGGCGCCCCGTCTTGACCCCGCCGGAGGCGGCTCTCTAGACTCCTGCGGCCTTCCCGGGGTCCGCGACGGACGCCCGGGTACTCCTCCCAAGGACGGCACATGCCAGAACTTCGCAAGGACCCGGTGGTCGGCCGCTGGGTGATCATCTCGACCGAGCGCAGCCGCCGGCCCACCAATTTCACCCCCGAGGGTCCGGTCCGGTCCCAGTCGTTCTCGCCGTTCGCCGAGGGGCGCGAGGACATGACGCCGCCCGAGGTCTACGCGGTGCGGCCCGAGGGCGGCAAGCCGAACGGGCCCGGGTGGTCGGTGCGCGTCGTGCCCAACAAGTTCCCGGCGCTGCAGATCGAGGGCTCGCTCGACCGCCGCGGCGAGGGCCTGTACGACAAGATGAATGGCATCGGCGCGCACGAGGTGGTCATCGAGGGCTCGGACCCCGACAAGCACCTCGCGGACCTGGCGCCCGAGCACATCCAGCAGGTCGCGGTCGCCTGGCGCGAGCGCATGCTCGACCTCAAGAAGGACAAGCGGTTGCGCTACTGCCTCGTGTTCAAGAACCACGGCGCCGGGGCCGGCGCGACGCTCGACCACGCGCACAGCCAGATCATCGCCACGCCGATCATCCCCCGGATGGTGCAGGAGGAGCTCGACGGCGCGCGCAAGTACTACGAGCTCAAGGAGCGCTGCGTCTTCACGGACATCCTCGACCAGGAGATGGCGGACGGCGGCGGACGGCGGCTCGTGAGCACGACCGACCGCTTCGTGGCGCTCGCCCCGTTCGCCCCCCGCTTCCCGTTCGAGACGTGGATCCTGCCGCGCGTGCACCGCTCGTCGTTCCACACGATCGACGACCCCGAGGAGTTCCTCGACTTCGCCCGCATCCTAAAGGACACGCTGATGCGCCTGAACGTGGCGCTGGACAAGCCCCCGTTCAACCTCGTGCTGCACACGGCGCCCATGAGCGAGGACGACCTGCCCTACTACCACTGGCACGTCGAGATCATGCCCAAGCTGACGCGGGTCGCCGGCTTCGAGATCGGCTCCGGCTTCTACATCAACCCGACGCCGCCCGAGGACGCCGCGCAGTACATGCGGGAGATCGTGGCCCTCGCCTAGGGCACGGACCGTTCCGCCATGAGACGCCTGGCCATCGCCCACCTGGCGAGCGAGATGGCCCCGCTCGCCAAGGTGGGGGGGCTGGGCGACGTGGTCGCGGCGCTGGCGCGCGAGCAGGCGCGCCGCGGGCACCGCGTGCTCGTCGTGCTCCCGCGCTACCGGGACATCGCGCTGCCCGCCGGCTGGACGACGCACGACCTCGGCGGCACGCGCGTGCCATGGGGCATCGGCACCGAGCCGGCCCGGTTCGCGATCGCGGAGAGCCCGTCGGCGGACATGCGCGTGCTGCTCGTGGACCACACCGGCGACCGGCGCTTCTTCGACCGGCCCGGCATCTACGACGACCCCCGCTCGCGCGAGGGGCACCCCGACAACCCCGAGCGTTACCTGTTCTTCTCACGCGCCGCGCTCGAGGGGCTCAAGGGCTTCGGCGAAGCGTTCGACGTGCTCCACGCGCACGACCAGCAGACGGCGTGGGTGCCGTGCTTCGTGCGCACCCACGACGCCGACGAGCCGGCGTTCTCCGACGTGGCGACCGTGTTCACGATCCACAACCTCGGCTATCAGGGCATCGCAGACCCGTGGCTGCTGAGCGTGGCCGGCTTCGCGCGCGAGCTGTTCTTCCCGCAGAGCGCGTTCGAGTACTGGGGCCGGCTCAACTTCATGAAGGTCGGCATCGTGTTCGCCGACCTCGTGAGCACGGTGAGCCCGACCTACGCGCTCGAGATCCAGTCGAGCGGCGAGCACGGCTGCGGGCTCGAGGGCGTGTTGCGGCGCCGCACGGGCGACGTGCGCGGCATCCTGAACGGCATCGACGACACGCTCTGGGACCCGGCGACGGACGCGTTCCTCGACACCCACTACGACCGCGACCGGCTCGACGACAAGCGCGCCGCATCGCGCTCGCTCGCGTTGAGCTGCGGCTTCCCGCTGGATCCGGAGTGGCCGATCGTGGGGATGGTCTCGCGGCTCGTCGAGCAGAAGGGCCTCGACCTGGTCGAGCAGGCGGAGCACGACCTGTGCGAGCTGCCCGCCCGCTTCGTGGTGCTGGGCGTGGGCCAGCCGCGCTACCAGGAGATGTTCAGGCGGCTGTCGTTCGAGCGGCCGTGGCAGTGGCACTTCTCCACCGCCCACGACGAGGGCCTGGCGCACCGCATCGAGGCGGGCAGCGACCTGTTCCTCATGCCGTCGCGCTACGAGCCCTGCGGCCTGAACCAGATGTACTCGCTGCGCTACGGCACGGTGCCCGTCGTGCGCGCGACGGGCGGGCTCGCCGACACCGTGCACGAGTTCGACCCGATCACGCGCGAGGGGAACGGCTTCGTGTTCCACATCTTCTCCGCGGACGAGATGGTGATGGCGCTGCGCCGCGCGCTCGCGGTGCACGCCGAGCCGGCGCTGTGGCGCGCGCTGCAGCGCAACGGCATGAGCCACGACTTCAGCTGGCGCGCGTCCGCGGACGGCTACGACCGGCTCTACGAGGAGGCGCTCGACCGCGTCGCGAGCGGTCGGGTGCCGACGCTCGAGAGCGTGCGGGACTCGTTCTGAGCCGCCGGGCCGCACGCCGGGGGCGCGCCCGCGCCACGCCGCGCCGGGACCGGCGCGCATGACCGCGCCCGGCGTGCCCCTGCCGGGGCCGCTTGCGGCGCCGGCGATCGTGGCCGGGGCGCTGTGGATGACGCTCGCGCCGCAGCTCCCGTTCGCGGCGCACCGGCGCGGCCTGCTCGCGCTGGGGACCTGGGCGGGCTCGCGCGCGCTGCTCGCGTGGCTCGCG
>JBAIWU010000555.1:0-9130 GCA_037917155.1 Candidatus Eiseniibacteriota bacterium | reverse complement strand
CCGGTCGGACCCGGTACGGCCGCAGGGTGGCGAGGTCCAGCGCGCTGGCGCGGGCCAGGGCCCGCACCCGGCGGCCGTCGGGATGGCGCACCAGCAGGTGGAGGCCGGCCGGGTGCTCCGGCCAGGTCCAGCCGCGGGACGCCAGCGGGGCGAGGCCCGTCACCAACTCGGCCCGCTTGGCCCCGTAGACCGCCCGCATGCGACGCAGGTGCGTCGGGAAGTGGTCCTCGGCCATGAACGAGGCCATCGCCATCTGCTGCAGCCCGGGGGTGAAGCCGTCGAGCCGGGTCCGGAGGTTCGCGAGCGGCTCGACGAGCGCGTCCGGGACCACGACGTAGGCGAGGCGCAGCGAGACGAACATCGCCTTGCTGAGGGTCCCCAGGTAGATGACGCGCCCGCCCGCGCCCAGCGCGGCGAGCGTGGTCAGCTGCCGGCCGGCTCAGCCGCCGGGCGCCTCCACCCCCGCGGGCGAGGAGGCCGGCGCGCCCAGCTCGCCTTCCCAGCGGGCGATCGCGCTCGTGGCGACGCAGTTGCCGATCACGTTGAGCGAGGTGCGGCCCATGTCCATGAGCTCGTCGATGCCGAGGATGATGAAGACGGGCTCGCTCGGCAGGTTGAACGAGGCCACGGTGCCGAGGAGGATGACCAGCGCGGCCCGTGGAACCCCGGCCACGCCCTTGCTCGTGAGCATCAGCGTGAACACCAGCAAGAGCTGCTGCCCCAGGCTCATGTGGATCCCCGCGGCCTGCGCCACGAAGATCGCGGCCAGCGAGAGGTAGAGCGAGGTGCCGTCGAGGTTGAAGCTGTAGCCGGTCGGCATGACGAACGCCACGATGCGGCGCGGCACGCCGATCGCCTCCATGGCCTCCATGGCGCGCGGCAGCGCGGCTTCCGAGCTGGTCGTGGCGAACGCGATCGAGACGGGTTCGGCGATCGCGGCGACGAAGCGCCGCAGCGGCAGGCGGATCATCAGCGCCACCGGCAGCAGCACGAGCAGGATGAACGCGACGATCGCGGCGTAAAGCGTCGCCAGCAGCTTGAGAAGGTTCACGAGGATGCCGAGCCCCATGTGGCCGACCGTGTAGGCGATCGCCGCGCCGACGCCGACGGGCGCGAAGTACATCACGATGTTCGTGAACTTGAACATCGTCTCCGCCAGGCTCTCGATCACCCCGAGCAAGGGACGGCGCCTGGGCTCCGGCAGCAGGGCGAGGGCGCAGCCGAACACCACCGCGAACACGACGATCTGGAGGATCTGGCCCTCGGCGACCGACTTGGCGATGTTCTCGGGAAAGACGTGGAGGAGGACGTCGGCCCCGGTCTGCCGCTCGACGGCGATGTGCTCGGCGGCGGGCGCGGGCGGCAGGTGAATGCCCCGCCCGGCCTGCGAGAGGTTGATGGCCGCGAGCCCCGTGAAGAGCGCGAGCGTCGTGACGATCTCGAAGTAGACGAGGGCCTTGATCCCCATCCGCCCGACCTGCTTCAAGTCGGGATGGCCGGCGATGCCCACCACCAGCGTGGCGAAGAGCAGCGGCGCGATGATGGTCCGGATCATCCGCAGGAAGACCTGGCTCAGGAGCCGGAGCTGGACCGCCTGGTGCGGGAGGTCGTGCCCCAGCTCGGCGCCCACCACCATCGCCACGAGGATCCACGTCGTCAGCGTCCGGTGCCGGACGCCCAGCGCCACCAGGCCGGCGATGACGAGCCACCGCGATCCGACCAGCACGGGCGCGGGGATGGCCGCGAGGTGCGAGAAGGCGAGCAGCGCCAGGACCGAGGCGATCAGGAGCAGCAACGCCAGCAGCCAGGGAAGCGGATCCCTGCTCGAGGGTCGCGCGCGGCGCACGGACATGATCGGCTCACGCTAGAGAGTCCGGCGCGGGAACGCAACGTGCCGCTCGTGCCGCGTGCCTCGCGTGGGAGGGAGCGGCGCCCCGCTCGAGGCGTCCGAGGTCCGCGCGATCTTCGTACTCGCCTCGTCGGCGAACTGCCGCTAGGATGCCGGCGCCCCACGGGCCGCGTTCCCCACGCAAGGGTTCACCCCCGATCAGAGGAGGAACGATGATGAACCCGAGGTTCTTCTGGGCCTTGGTCCCCGTGGGAATGGCGGCTGTCCTTGCTGCGGGATGCAGCAAGTCACCCACGGCGCCGACGCCCGCGGCGCCCGCGTCCGACCAGGCCCAGGTGGTCGTGACGCTCGGCCTCGCCGACAGCCTCGTGGACGACGATCTCGGCGAGAGCACCCTCCACAGCTCGGCGACGTCCGCTCACCCGGCCGGCCCGGACGGGATCGAGACCCCGATCACGCCGTACGCCTGGTGGCAGGTCGTCAGCGGTGTCAGCAGGACCTGGACGTTCGCGTTCGCCGACACCGATTCGACGGGACATCCCAGCGTGTGCATCGCCACCCTGACCAAGCACGTCACCGGCTCGTTCGTGATCGTGCCCGCGTCGGACACGACCACGACGATCACGAAGGCTCTCGACAAGACGTACACGCGCAAGGTGATGCTCGAGCGCCTGCTGATCAACGGCGTCCGGATCTGGAAGGTGGTGGAGGTGACGGGGGCGCTCGGGTCCACGCCGGCCCCGAACAACACCTGCCAGATCGTGAGCATCCATCTCGTCGCCACGGGGGTGGACACCACGCTCACGGACGCGCAGCAGTTCTTCAGCCTCCGCCACGTGATCCGTTTCGCGACCAGCGACACGGTGCACCTGACGGTGACGACCAGCCGCAACACCGACGCGGTGTTCATCCACCTGAATGGCATCTATCGCTGGCGGCTGCACAACAACCTCGACAACACCTACTCGACCCAATGGGTGACGAGCGCGCTGGGAGGGTGGCGGCACATGGGCATCCAGGTGATGACCCACGCCACGCTCTACGACGACACGGCGCCGGTCGACACGGAGGCCTGGCACTTCCCGTTCCGCGTCCTTCAGCCTGACCTCGACTACTACCCGTGACCTGATCACCCGCTGCTCGCCTCCGCCCCGGCCCGCTTCCAGGGCCGGGGCGGAATTCTCTTCTTGATGTCCCGCGTCGATGACGCGACATTGGAGTCGGAGCTCGTGGTCCCGCGCTCGTCGGCGTCGCGCCCGGGACTCATACAGGGATGGACGTACGCAGGGAGGCGATCCCATGGCCGAGGCCTACCCGCAGATACGGTCGCTGCCGCGTCGCGAGCGACCGCTCGAGACGCTGCTCCGGTGCGACTCGGACCTCGTGGGCATCCGGGTCGAGGGGCGTCACCGCCGACTGGTCGCGCTGCGGGACCTCGCCCGGGGGACGCACCTCTTCCGGATCACCGGGCGCGAGCTCACGGTGCCCACGAAGTACTCCGTGCAGGTGAGCGCGACGCTCCACCTCGACCAGGGCTGCGCCCGCGACGAGCTCGAGCTGGTGCAGCGGTACTTCTGGCGCTACCTGGACCACGCCTGCGAGCCAACGACCCGCATCCGCGACCGCGACGTGATCGCCGTGCGCGACATCGCCGCGGGTGAGGGCGTGACGTTCCACTACTGCACCACGGAGTACGACATGGCGGCGCCGTTCGACTGCCGCTGCGGGAGCGCGCGCTGCCTGCGCGTGATCCGCGGCGCCCGCCACCTGACGCCCGCCCAGCGCCGGCGCCTCGAGAAATGGATGCCGGACTACCTGCGCCAGGGCTGACCGGAACGGCGCGCAGCGCGGCGGAGGGCGGCGCGGGCCGGGCCGCCGTTACGGCTTCGTCGCCAGCTCGCGGCGCAGGAACGCGATCGTCCGCGGCCAGGCCTTCTGGGTGGCGCGCAGGTTCGCACCGTCGCGCCCGGTCTGCTGCCGCAGGAAGCCGTGGCCCGCACCGTCGTACACGATCGCCTCGTACGACTTGGTCGCGGACTTCGCCACCCGCTGCGCGTCGGGCACCGTGGCGGTGACGCGCGCGTCGTCGCCGCCGTAGAAGCCCAGCACCGGCGCATGGAGCCGGGTGATGGCGGCGCTGTCGGGCGAGGTGCCGTAGTACACGACCGCCGCGTCCAGCGGCCCGGGGGACGTCGCGTAGTCGAAGCTCTGCCCGCCGCCCCAGCAGAAGCCCACCGTCGCCACCCGGCCGTTCGCGGCGGGCTCGTGCCGGGCCCACTCCCGCACGGCGTCGAGGCGGTGCGTGGTCAACTCCGGCGTGAGCCGGCGCACCATGGCCACCACGCTGTCGCGGCTCGTGACGGACTCCGTGCCGCCGCCGTTGGGGCCGAAGCCCGTGACGAGGTCGGGAACCACGGCGATGAAGCCCTCGGCGGCCAGCTGGTCGGCCACCGCGCGGATCCAGTCCGAGAGGCCGAAGATCTCGTGGATCACCATCACGACGCCGGCCTTGTCGCGCCGTTCCGGGTACGACACCCAGGCGCGCAGCGCGACGTCGCCCGGCACGGGCACGTCGATGTACTCGCCGTGGCGCGGCGAGTGATCGAGCGCGTCGCGGGCGGAACCTTCGTCCGCGGGCAGCCGGGGATCGCGCGCGGCGGCGGGGGCGGCCGGCGTTTCCATCGCGTGGTCGTGGGCATCGTGCTGGGCGAGCGCGGCCGCGGGCGCGAGCGCCAGCAGCGCGGCGAGAAGGATGGGCGTGTGACGCATGCGGGTCCTCCGGGATGGATGCGGGTGACGGCGGCAGGATAGCGGAGCGGCGCCCGCCGCGGGGGGAGAGATTCGCGGCGAGCGGGGCGCGGGCGGAGCGGGTAGAGTGGTCGCGTGGTCACGACGCCGGCCCGCCGCCACCCTGGTGGGGCCCGGGCGTCGCGGCGGTCGCGGGCCGTCGCCCGGACGCCCGAATCGAATATCGAAACGGAGGACACGAGATGCGCCGCCTCGTTCACTCTGTGGGCATGGCCTGCTCCGCCGCGTCGATGCTCCTGCTCGCGGCCCTGTCCATTTCGGATTCCGCGCTCGCACAGGGTGCGCCTCCCGCGACACCGAAGAGGCCCACCCAGGAGGTCTATTTCGGGACGACGATCCGGGATGACTTCCGCTGGCTCGAGGACTGGTCGTCACCCGAGACGCGCGCGTGGGTGGGCGCGCAGAACGCCTACGCGCGTGCGGTGCTCGACAGTCTGCCGTCGCGCGACGCGATCCGCGACCGCATCGCTGCCCTGCGCAACTCGATCTCGCCCGAGTACAGCGACCTCGACTTCCGTGACGGGACGCTGTTCGCGCTCAAGGACGCGCCGCCGAAGAACCAGCCCATGCTGGTGGTGCTCACCTCCCTCGACGAGCCGCTGCAGGAGCGCGTCATCGTCGATCCCAACCTGGCGGACTCCTCGGGCGGGCTGAGCATCGACTTCTACGTGCCCTCGCTCGACGGCTCGAAGGTCGCCGTGTCGCTCTCGCGGGGCGGCACCGAGGCCGGCGACCTGCACCTGTACGACGTGGCGACCGGCGGCGAGCTGGGCGACGTGCTCCCGCGCGTCAACGGCGGCACGGCCGGCGGCAGCGTGGCCTGGACGGCGGACGACGCGGGGCTCTTCTACACGCGCTACCCGCGCCCGGGCGAGCGGCCCGAGGGCGACGCCGACTTCTACCAGCAGGCGTGGTTCCACCGCATCGGCTCGCCGGCCTCCGCCGACACCTGCGTGCTGGGACCGGGGCTGCCGAAGATCGCCGAGATCGCGTTCGAGAGCACCGACGACGGCAGGTACCTGCTGATCCAGGTCAAGAACGGCGACGGTGGCGACGTCGGCTGGTGGCTCCGCGGCCCCGACGGCGCCACGCGCGCCGTGGCCGGCTTCGGCGACCGCGTGACGAACGCGGTGCTCGGCGGCGACGCGCTCTTCCTGCTCTCGCGCGCACGCGACGGCAAGGGCGAGGTGCTGCGCGTGCCGCTCGACGCGCCGTCGCTGGCGGGCGCGACGACGGTTGTCCCCACCGGTAGCGTGGCGATCGAGACCGTGCACTGGGCCGGGAACCATCTCTACGTCGTGGACATCCACGGCGGGTGGAACGACCTCCGCGTGTGCGAGCCGGGCCCCCACGCGTCGCCGTCGACGCCGCGGACGGCACCCGGGACGCACGGCCCCCTGAACGATCGAGCTCCTCACCCCATCCTCATGCCGAGGGGCGCGGTGACCGGGTTCTCGCGTTGGCGGGACGGGCAGTGCCTCGTCCGGCTCGAGTCGTACACGCGCCCTCCGTACTGGGTGCGCTACGACCCGATGCGCCGCGTCGTGCTCCCCACGCCGATGGCGATGCGGTCCCCGGCGGACTTCGGCGACGTGGAGGAGCGGCACGAATCCGCGGTCTCCCGGGACGGCACGCGTGTGCCGGTCACGCTGCTCCTGCGCCGCGGCACGCGGATCGACGGCCGCGCGCCGCTGTTGCTGTACGGCTACGGCGGCTTCGCCCTCAGCGAGAAGCCGAACTTCGATCCGGCGCGCCGGCTCTGGCTCGAGCAGGGCGGCATCTGGGCGGTGGCGCACATCCGCGGCGGCCTCGAGTACGGTGATGCGTGGCACCAGGCGGGCCGCCTGACGCGCAAGCAGAACGTGTTCGACGATTTCGCCGCCGCGGCGCGCACCGTGGTCCGAAAGCGCTACCCCCGGCGCGACCGGCTGGCCATCGAGGGCGGGAGCAACGGCGGCCTGCTCGTGGGCGCGTCGCTGACGCAGCACCCGGAGCTGTTCCGCGCCGCGGTCGCCGAGGTCGGCGTGCTCGACATGCTGCTCGCGGAGAAGACCCCGAACGGACAATTCAACACGAGCGAGTTCGGCAGCGTCCGGGATTCGGCGCAGTTCCGGGCCCTGCTCGCGTACTCGCCCTACCACAACGTCCGCGAAGGAACGGAGTACCCCGCGACCCTGCTGCTGGCGAGCACCAACGACCCCCGCGTCGCGCCCGGCAACTCGTTCAAGTTCGCGGCCCGCCTGCAGGCCAGCGGCACGCGGGAGCCCGTGCTGCTGCGCACGAGCATGACCACCGGTCACATCGGCACGCCGCTGAACGCGCGCAACGAGGAGGAGGCGGACGTCGACGCGTTCCTGATGGACCGGCTGGGGCTCCGATACGACCCGGAGCGCGCGCGTATGCGGCCGCAACGGTACGGTCTCTCGGGCAGCGCGGAAGGCTCCGGCGAGGCCGCGGGCTGGCTCGCCTCGACGGCCTACCTGGCATTCGTTCCCAGCCACCGCGGCGCGTGGACCGGAGGCGCCAACGCCGCGTTCACGCTCGCGATGATGGCCTACAACGGCGACAAGGAGACGGGTCGGTGGCCGTGGGGCTCCCGGCTCACGTACCTCGCGGGCATGGGCGGACTGGTCGCCTACGATTTCGCACGGGGCGACGAGACGGGGAACGGCGTGCTCTTTCTCGTCAACCTGGGCGTCACGGGCATCACGTTCCAGCTCGCCGACTGGCTTTGGGTGAAGAAGCCGCGGTAGGCGGGCGCGGGACCCGGGACCGCGAGACGGTCGCGCGTGTTTCGTCCCCCGGACCGTACGCGAATGGCGGGAAAGTCCTGTCGCGGGGCGGGGGCGAGGCATAGGCTTGTGGTATGAGGCATTGACATTCCGCCTCCCGGCCCGCCACCTGCAGAGCGTTCCTTGAATCCATCCTTGAGGAGCCACGCATGCGCCGAGTCACGACGTACCCTGCCCTGGAACCGGCTCTCACGACCGGTCGGTCGCCTCGCACCGCGGCGCTCGCCGTGGGCATCCTCGCCATCACGCTCCTGTCCCGGCCGCTGCCCGCGGGGGCGTTCAATCTCGGCGTTCGCGTCGACCTCGTCACGGGAAGCGGTCCGCCTTCGGTGGTGGTCGGGGACGTGAACGGCGATGGCCGGCCCGACCTGGTCGTCGCGAACTACGGCAGTGGCACGGTGTCGGTGCTGCTGGGGAACGGCGCGGGCGGGTTCGGGGCGAAGACCGACTTCGCCACCGGGGCGGGGCCCGTCTCGGTGGCGATCGGGGACGTGAACCGCGACGGCCGGCCCGACCTGGTGGTCGCGGACCTGGGTGCCAACACGGTGTCGGTGCTGCTGGGCAACGGCGCGGGCGGGTTCGGAGCCAAGACCGATTTCGGCACCGGGCTCAGCCCCTATTCGGTGGCGATCGGGGATGTGAATGGCGACGGTCGGCCAGACCTGGTGGTGGCGAACGAGAACTCCAACACGGTGTCTGTGCTGCTGGGCAACGGCATGGGCGGGTTCGGCCCCAAGACCGATTTCGCGACCGGGAACACACCCCTGATCGTGGCGATCGGGGACCTGAACGGCGACGGCCGGCCCGACGTGGCCGTGACGGACGCGGGCGCCAGCACGGTCTCGGTGCTGCTGGGGGACGGCGCGGGCGGGTTCGGGGCAAAGACCGATTTCGCCACGGGGATCAGTCCCTATTCGGTGGCGATCGGGGACGTGAACGGCGACGGCCTTCCCGACCTGGTGGTGGCGAACGTCGGCGCCAACACGGTGTCGGTGCTCCTGGGCGACGGTACGGGCGGATTCGGGGCGAAGACCGACTTCGCCACCGGAGCCACTCCCATCTGGGCAGCGATCGGGGATCTGGACGGTGACGGCCGGCCCGACCTCGCCGTGGCGAACGAAGGCGCAAACACGGTGTCAGTGCTGCCGGGGAACGGTGCGGGCGGGTTCGGGCCGAAGACCGATTTCGCGACCGGGACCAGTCCGTATTCGGTAGTGATGGCGGACGTGAACGGCGACGGCCGGCCGGACCTGGTGGCGGCCAACTTCAACTCCAACACGCTGTCGGTGCTTCTGGGGAACGGAACGGGCGGGTTCGGGGCGAAGACCGATTTCGCCACCGGGATCAGTCCCTATGCGGTAGCGATGGCGGACGTGAACGGCGACGGCCGTCCCGACCTGGTGGCGGCCAACTTCAACTCCAACACGCTGTCGGTGCTGCTGGGGAACGGAACGGGCGGCTTCGGGGCGAAGACCGACTTCGCCACCGGCAGCGGACCGTTCTCGGTGGCCATCGGCGACCTGAACGGCGACGGCCGGCCCGACCTGGCGGTGGCGAACAACGGCGCGAGCACGGTGTCGGTCCTGCTGGGCAACGGCGCCGGCGGGTTCGGGGCGAAGACCGACTTCGCCACCGGGAGCAGTCCCCGTTCGGTGGCCATCGGGGACCTGAACGGCGACGG
>JBAIWU010000554.1:0-1567 GCA_037917155.1 Candidatus Eiseniibacteriota bacterium | reverse complement strand
CCCAGCGCCAGCTTCATGGCCAGCGCGATGCCGAACGCGCGCCCCAGCGTGCGCAGCCGGTCGCGCACCTGGTGCTCGGCGGCATAGCGCTCGATGTAGACGTCCGCGTTGCCCGCGAGCCCGGTGGCCAGCGTCACCACGGAGAAGGCGAGCGTGAACACGCCGTACTGGCCGGGGCCGAGCCAGCGCGCGATGAGCGCCGAGTAGAGGATGGTCGACAGGCTGCCGATCGCGCGCTCCACGCCGAGGAAGAACGCGCCGCGCGTGACGTTCCGGGCCACCTCGCCGGACTTCATGCGGCCTCCGCGGCGAGCGCGTCCAGCTCGCGCCCAAGGAAGCCGCGCAGGTCCGCGAGGTGGCGCACGTCCGGCGGCAGGGGCCGGTTGGACGCGAGCAGTGCCGTCATGTCCGGGTGCGCCGCGTCGTAGCCGTGCATGGCGCGCACCGGGCGCGAGCCCATGAACGACGGCAGCAGCAGCGCGCCGGGCCGGAGCAGGAAGACGTCCTCGCCGTACTCGCGGCGGGCGAAATCGGCCCCCTCGCGCGCGAGCTCCTCGGGCGCGAGCCAGCGGCCGCGCGTCTCTGCGGCGAGCGCCTCGCGCACGGCCTGCCGCGCCCCGGGCGCGCGCCACCAGAAGCGCGCCATCGTCGAGTCGAAGAACGCGACGTAGTCGCGACCGCGACGGACCGGCAGGCTCGCGAGCCGCGCCATGACGTCGACGGTCTGGGTCACGTCGACCATGCCGTGGTCGGAGCACAGGTAGCACCACAGCGGCCGGCCCCGGCGCGCCGCCGCGTCGAACGCGCGCGTCACCCACGCGTCGTAACGGTCGAGGCACGCCCGCACGCCGTCGCCGCCCGAGCCCTCGTGGTGGAGCGTCGCGTCGAGGTCGGCCGTGTAGAGGAAGAGGAAGTCCTCGTCGCCCTCGCGCACGCGCGCGAGCGCCTCGTCGAGCGCCTGCGCCTCGGGGGTTCGCCAGTTCCAGCCGCGCCAGCGCACGCCCCGCCGCTCGAGGTCGTCCCACAGCGTCTCGACGGGCAGCCCGCCCGGCGCGAAGAGGTCGGCCTTCTCGGCGAGGTCGAAGCGGGGCAGCTCGTCGGGCGGCACCTCGTAGAGGTTGAAGTAGCCGCGCACGCCCCGCCGCTCGACGGCGCGCGTGAGCCAGCGCGACAGCCTCCAGCTCCGCCGCAGCCGCGGGGGCAGGACGCGCAGGGCGCCGAAGCCGGCGAACGGCGTCGCGCCGCCGTCGGCGAGCCGGTACATGAGCCAGCGGCCGTGCTCGCGCGGCATCCGCCCGCTGAACGCGGTCGGCAGCGCGCCCGAGCTGAAGCCCAGGATGGTCGCGAGCTCGCGGCGGTGCCCCAGGGGGCGCGCGAATCCGGGGCGCGCGGACGCCAGCCGCCAGCCGAGCGCGTCGACGAACAGCACGGCCATGAGCGGTCTCACGCCCCCTCCGCGGTCCGCTGGCCGTCGAGCACCCACAGGTCCCACGCGCGCACGACGTCGCGCCGGGCCCCCTCCCAGTCCGATGCCGGGGTCACGCCCAGCGCGCGCAGCGCCCGCAGC
>JBAIWU010000553.1:0-5777 GCA_037917155.1 Candidatus Eiseniibacteriota bacterium | reverse complement strand
CCACTTCGTCATCATGTTCGAGGCGATGTTCGTCATGACGCTCATCGACGCCGGCACGCGCGTGACGCGCTACATGCTGCAGGAAGCCGGCAGCCTGGCGTTCCCCGGCCTGCGCGCGTGGAAGGGCGTCGCGCCCGCGGCCGTGTTCAGCGCGCTCGCCGTGGGCGCGTGGGGCTACTTCGTGTGGACGGGCACGGTCACCACCGTGTGGCCGCTCGTGGGCGTGAGCAACCAGCTCCTCGCCGCGATCGCGCTGGCGATCGGCACCTCGTGGCTCGTCAACAACGGCCGCGCGCGCTACGCCTGGACCACGCTCGTGCCCCTGGCGTTCATGTGCGTCAACACGCTCGTGGCCGGCTGGCTCAACCTGTCGGTCAACTACCTGCGCCCGCAGCTCAAGGCGGGCGCCCCGGGCCTGCTCGCCGCGTTCGCGCAGGCGCCGACCCCGGCGCGCGTCCAGTGCGTCGTGACGCTGGTCGTGATGGCGCTCATGGTGCTCATCACCGGCGACTGCCTGCGCCACTGGCTCGGGCGTGCGCGCGTCACCGATCCGGAACGGGCCGCGGGGGCCGCGGCTTCGTGAACCTGCGCCTCGTCTCGCTGGCGATGGTGCTGGGCATGCTCGCGCTGGTCGCGTGGCACTCGGAGCTCTACACCGTCGAGCGCTCCGGCGCGCTGCCCGTGCCGCTGCGCGCGCTGCCCGTGGAGGCGCGCCGCGCGGCCGTCTTCGACGCCAGCCTGCCGCTCGTGCCGGCGGGCGTCGAGCGCGTCGCGGCGGGCGACGGGGTCGTGCTCGTGCACTACTGGGCGCCGTGGGAGCGCCACAGCGGCGCGCAGGCGCTCGGGCTCGACTCGCTGCGGCGCGCGTTGCCGCCGGGCGCGCTGCGGCTCGCGGTCGTGTGCTTCGATCCCTATCCGTCGGTCGCGCGTTACGTCGCGCGACTGCGGCTGCGCCTGCCCGTGATGCTGGACCTCCACCGCGCGCTCGCCGACCAGCTCCCCTGCCCCAGCCTGCCGTACACCTACCTCGTCGACCGGCGTGGCCGCATCGCGGTCGAGCAATCCGGCGAGATCGACTGGCTCGCGCCCGAGACACGCGCGACGCTCCAGCGCGTGCTCGCCGAGCCGACACCCTCGCGCGACGCCGAGCGCGCCGCGTCCTGACGCGAGGCCGCGCGCAACGAAACGCCCCGGCGGCCGGAGCCGCCGGGGCGATTCGCAGCGCGGCGCGCTCAGGCGCGCGCAGTCGCCGAGGCGCGGCGCGGGAACAGCGCCCGCAGCAGCGCCAGGACGCCGAACAGCGCGGCCGTGAACAGCGCGTCCGAGGCGAGCGTGTTGCGGAAGAACGGCAGGCCCGCCGCGTAGCAGGCGCCGAGGCCCGCGAGCGTGCGCGGGTAGTAGCCGCTCGCCCACATGCCGAAGTTCGAGAGCGCGAAGAACGCCACCGAGCTCGCCAGCGTCGCGCCGGCCAGCCGCGGCAGCGCGCGCGAGCGGCCGAGCAGGCCCGAGCCCAGCAGCAGGCAGGCCGCGAACCCGGCGTAGTTCCAGAACATGCTCACCGGGTTGTAGAAGCCGATGATGGCGTCCGAGAGCAGCAGCGCCCCCGCGGGCACGAGCCAGGCCGCGCGACGGCCGAGCGTCGCGCCGGCGAAGAGACCAAGCGCGGCGACCGGCGTGAAGTTCGGGGCGTGCGGCAGCAACCGCGCGGCGACGGCCAGCAGGATGAGCACGACGACCATCGGAATTTCCTCCACGGGATCGCGGGACGTGCGCCCCGCCGCGCCGGTCGCGAGCGATGGCTCGCGTTCGGCCGGGCCCGGCGGGCCGGGCACGGATAGTGGGTGGAGCTGAACGGGATCGAACCGTCGATCTCTTCACCGCCAGTTCATTCCGGCCAGCAGACACCGGTTTCGACCAATGAAATCACTGGGTTCACGAGGCTCACATCCCCGTGCCGACACGCGAACAGAGCACGCGCTCCGGCACACTCGGGACGTGCGGCGCTGCCACCAAACCCCATCAGTGCACCGCAGGCTACCTCAGGGACGGCCACCGCGCCAAGAGACGCGGTCCCGCCGCCCGGCGAGGCGTCGTCTCAGCCCGGCGTGCCCTTGCGCAATCCGTAGACGTCGACACCGCCGCGTGTGCCGACGTAGACCTTGCCGTCGGCAACCGTCGGGATGTTGAAGCGCAGCGCCGTTCCGGCCCGATCCCGCGCCGGGTCCTGCTCGCTCGTGTAGAGCTCCCGGGCGACGTCGGCCGCGTCGTACGCATGCAGGATCGCCGGCCGATCGTCGCCTCCGAAGGGCTTGGACTGCACGGTCCACACGATCCCGTCCCGCGTGCCGTTCGCGGACACCGTGGGCGTGGCCCCGGGGTTCGGCATGGGCTCACGGGACTGCGCCGCCGGCGTCGCCGACAGCCGTCCACGCGCAAGGGTGAAGTCGCGCAGCGGAACACCGCTGCCCTGCACGTACAGGTGTCCGTTCCAGGCCGCTGGCGCTCCGTACTCGCCATCGGACTCGGCAAACGTCTGCACCGCGCCCGTGTCGGCGGAGCGGTGGAAGCCGCCGAGATCGTGGGCGTCGAGCACGTAGAGCTTGCCGGCCTTGCCCGCGAACACCAGCCGCCGGTGGCCGTCACGATCGCGGACCAGCACCGGCCCGCCGGATCCGAGGTCGCCGTCCCCGGCATCGAGGTCGCGCTGGTCGAAGGGCGTGAACGAATCGGCGATGCCGAGTCCTCCCCGGTCGGCCACCACCGCGAGAACGCTGTTGCCGAAGTCATGGCCCCCATCGGCCCCGTCGAAGCGCCCGTTGCCGGTGATCGCGAACACTCTCCCCGATTCGTCCGCCGCGGGGCCCGTATCGCTCTGCCAGATCCCGCCCTGACCCGCATCCGGGGTGGTGTTGACCACACCCTCCTGGGTCAGGGTGCGGGCGTCGTAGAACATGATCCACCCATGGTAGGGGCCGACGTCGCACGACGAGGCCCAGGTCAGCACCACGTGCCCGTGAATGAGCAGCAGGGATGCGCGAGGGTTCTCACGCAGCGGGTCAAAGGCGATCACGTGACTGGCGCTCCCCTCGCCGGTGCCGGACACGCTGGCGCGGATCTCGACGGGACTCCCCGGGCGCTCGGTGCCACGGCCGAGGTCGAGGGCGTGCAGCCGTTGTACGTAGCGCGCCGCCCCGTCCGGTCCCGGCTCGCGCGTCCGCACGAGCACGTAGAGGGTGCGGGCGGCGCGATCGATCACCGGCGTGGAAGTGATGCCCACCTCGGGCGTGATGAACGGACAGTGGAGGTCGCGGCTCGGGACCGCCGTCACGTGGGCGTCGGGGTCGACGAAGCTCGCATGCCACAGCGGCGACACCGTGGCGCTGTCCGCGTCGCACGCATACACACTGCCGCGCTCGGTCGCGATGAACAGCACGTTGCGGGCCGCACCTCCCTCCAACCGCAGGCGCGGCAGATAGAGCGGCTGCGCGTAGACGTCCCCGTCCACGCGGATCCGGAACCGGTGTCCGAACTGACGTACGTTCACGTTGCGCGGCGTCAGGACCGTTTCGGAGGTGTCGGCGCCCGTGCGGGCGTCGTCGTACTGCGAGGTCGTCACCCAGGTGGCGGCCGTCGAGGGCGCCGTGCACGCCAGCCACCAGGCGAGCGCCCAGGCCCCGGCGAGGCGCCTCACCCCCGCGTCAGGGAATCGCACCATGCGAGCACCGCATCCGGCAGGGGGCCGTGGTGGGCGCCGGCGATGACGCGCATCGGGAGCGGCGCGAAGCCGTGGGCTCGCGCATCGGCCAGGGCGCGCTGCGTCTGCTGATCGAGGAAGCGCGCCGCCATGGCCTCCTCACCGGAGGCGGCGCCACTCATGAAGACCTGGATCGGAAGCTTCCCCCGCTCCGGGTTGGTGGAAAACGCGGTGTCGTCGAGACCGCGGCGCTGGTAGTTGGTCGACACGGGGGCAACACCGCTCCAGCGCTCGGGCCGCCCCAGCGCCTGCGCCCACACGGTATGCCCCCCGGCCTCCCAGCCGGTGAGGAATGCCCGGCTGGTTCCACCCCAGCGGCGGTGAACGTCGGCAAGCACCGCGGAGAGCCCCGCGTCGTCGAATGCGAAGTCGTCGCCTCGCTCGATCGTGTTCCACTCGGCAGGCGTATACGAATAGTGCTCCGGCGTCCTGGTGGCTGCGCCGCCGCAGGTGAGCACTTCGGGCGCCACGAGGATGAACGGACGACGCCCCCGGGCTGCGACGAACGCCTGCAGGTTGTCCCGGAACTCGCGGGAAGCGTCGGGAATCACGACCAGCACCGGCCAGGTCCGGGCTCGCGCCCATCCCTCGGGCAGCGCGAGATGGTAGCGCATCACGTGCGTGGTGGCCTGCTGGTCGGTGATCGCCGTGACCGTCGCCGGCGAGGAACCGGGCATCGCGCCGGCGAGCACCACCACGCCGCACATCAACCCGCGCATCAGGCCCAATCCCGAGTTCGTGCGCCTCATGGGTCGACAGCTTGCCTCCTCGCCCGCGGCGCGCCCAGCCCCAAGTGGGGTGGACGCCGCCGTCCGTGGGCGGGAATCGTGCGTTCGTCCTCTTCGGGGGCGTAGGTGTTCCGTGTGACAACACCCTTGACGCATCGCTCATGTGGTGGTCGGATCGCAACGTATCCGGCCGCGCAGGAGGTCGTCGTGGCCACGTTCGTGCTCGTGCATCCCGCCTGGTTCGGCGGGTGGTGCTGGAACAAGGTCGCCGACCGGCTCCGCTCGCACGGCCACCCGGTCCACGCGCCGACGCTGACCGGGCTCTCGGAGCGCGCCCACCTCGCCAGTCGCGAGGTGGGCCTGATGACGCACATCGACGATGTCGCCAACGTCGTGATGTTCGAGAACCTGACCGACGTCGTCCTGGTGGGGTCCAGCTCCGGAGGTGCCGTCATCACGGGCGTGGCGGACCGCATGAGCGAACGCGTCGCGGCGCTCGTCTACCTCGATGCCTTCGTGCCCTCCGACGGCCAGAGCATCCTCGATCTGCTGCCGCCGGAGCGAAGGCATGCGTTCGATGCGATGGTCGAAACCGAGGGAGGCGGCTGGCTGCTGCCCCGCTTCGCTCCCCCGCCCTGGCCGGTCATCGTCCGCAACATGTGGCAGATCTCCGACGAGGGCGACGTCGGCTGGGTGCTGTCCCGCCTGCGACCGACGCCGTATCGGCATTTCACCGATCCGCTACGCGTGACGGCCTCCAACCTGGAAGCGGTCGATCGCGTCTACGTGCGTTGCCCCCGCAATCCGGCGCCGTTCGACGTGTTCGCGGCGGCGGCCAGGTCCGACCCGGCCTGGACCTATCGCGAGATCGACACCCCGCATGTCCCGTTCGTGACGCACCCGGACGAGGTCACGAACGTCCTGCTCGATGTCGCCGCCTCACATTGAGTCGGCGACCGGGGCCGTACTCGGGCCGCGTGCGCGCCTCGGTCGCGTTCGAGTGGGCGGCCACACGCGCGACCGGGCATTCCGCGAGAAAAGTTGGTGGAGCTGAACGGGATCGAACCGTCGACCTCTTGACTGCCAGTCAAGCGCTCTCCCAGCTGAGCTACAGCCCCACCGAAAGCGTTTCGGGCCGGAATGGTTTACACCAGCGGCGCCCGCGCCGTCAAACCTCGAAGCACGCGCGGACGCTCATCGCGAGGCCTCGCGCAACAGCGCGCGCTGCATGATGTCGCCGCCCGGCATCATGCGCGGCAGCAGGTCCCGCAGGGCGAGCGCGTCCGGGTCGGCGT
>JBAIWU010000552.1:0-2968 GCA_037917155.1 Candidatus Eiseniibacteriota bacterium | reverse complement strand
AGGACGCGATGCTGCTCTACAACCTCGGCTGCATCCACGCCATGGCCGGGCGGCCCGACGAGGCGCTCGACTTCCTCGCGCGCTCCGTCCGGGCCGGGATGTACCGCATCCACTGGCTGGTCAACGACAGCAACCTCGCGAGCCTCCGCTCCGATGCGCGCTTCGCCGCGATCGTCCGCGAGCTCGAGGCCGCGCAGCTGAACGCCCACTGAAGGAGGTCCCCGTGCATGCCATCGTGCTCCGTCTCGCCGTGGGGGTCGCGCTGGCCGTCGCGGCCCGCGGCGCGTCCGCCGCCGCGATCGTCGCGGACCACGCCGCGGCGGACGCCTTCGCCGCCATCCCGGACACGAGCTTCCAGTCCGTGCGCGAGCACTGGCGGTTCTTCTACGGGCACACGAGCCACGGCAGCCAGGTCTGCACCGGGCTCGACATGCTCGCGGCCCGGGAGCCGGTGCGCTGGGCCGACGTCACGATGACCGAGTTCGCCGGCGACCTCGGCGTGTGGGGCGACCTCGGCTGGGTCGCGCCCACGCGCAGCTACCTCGCGGTGCACCCCGAGTGCAATGCCGTCCTCTGGTCGTGGTGCGGCGGCGCCACCGACAACACGCCCGCCGGCATCGACGCCTACCTGCGGGCGATGGACCAGCTCGAGAAGGACTTCCCGCGCGTGCGCTTCGTCTACATGACCGGGCACCTCGACGGCACGGGCCCGAACGGCACGCTCTACCAGAACAACAACCGCATCCGCACGTGGTGCCTCGCGCTCGACAAGGTCCTCTACGACTTCGCCGACATCGAGAGCTGGAACCCCGACGGAACGTACTTCCCCGACGGCGACGCGTGGTGCGCATGGTGCAGCGAGTGGTGCGCCACGCATGCCTGTCCGCCCTGTGCCGAGTGCGCGCACTCGCAGTGCATCAACTGCCTGCGGAAGGGGCAGGCGTTCTGGTGGATGATGGCGCGCCTGAACGGCTGGACGCCCGGCTCGGCGCCGCCCGACACGACGACCACCGACTCGACCCGGACGCCCGGGACGGTCCCGGCCCATCCCAACCCGTTCGAGCGCGCGACGACGCTCACGTTCACGCTCGCCGAGCCCGGGCTGGTGCGGCTGCACGTCGTCGACGCCGCCGGCCGCCGCGTCGCGACCGTCGCCGAGGCGACGCTGCCCGCCGGCCGGCACGAGCTCACCTGGAACGGGCTCACCGACGACGGGCGGCCCGCGCCCTCGGGCGTCTACTTTGCGCGCCTCGTGGGGCCGGGCCTGGCGCGCAACGAGAGGATCGTGGTGCGCAAATGACCACCGCGAACGAAGCCTTCGGCTGGGGCTGGACGCTCGCCGGGATGCTCGCCGGGGCCGGGCTGGGCCTGGGCTTCCAGCGCGAGGACTGGCTCGGCGGCTACGCCTCGCACGCGCGCCGGCTGCTGCGCCTCGGGCACCTCTCGTTCATCGGGCTCGGCATCGTGAACATCCTCTTCGCGCGCCTGCCGGCGCCCCTGGCGCCGGACGGCCCCGCGGCCGCCGTGGCCTCGGTCGCGCTCATCGTCGGCGCCGCCACGATGCCGGCGTGCTGCGCGCTGATGGCGTGGCGGCGCGGCCTGCAGCCGCTCTTCGCGCTCCCGGTCGCGAGCCTGCTGCTCGGCGTCGGGATCGTCGTGGAAGGGATGGTGCACCCATGAAGATCGCATTCCTCGCCATGAGCGGCGTGCGCGCGCACGACCCCGAGCTGACGGCGCTCGGGCTCACGCTCCCGGGCTTCGTCGAGCGCAACCGGATCATCGCCTCGCTGCCGAGCCTGGGTCTGCTCACGCTCGCGGCCCTGACGCCGCCCGACGTCGAGGTGAGCTACCACGAGGTGCCGGACCTCTCCGTCGCGGACGGCCTGCCGCCCGATCCCGACCTCGTGGCCATCTCCACGTACTCCGCGCAGGTGTTCGAGGCGTACGCCGTCGCCGAGCGCTACGTCCGCCGCGGCGTGCCCGTGGTCATGGGCGGGCTGCACGTGACCGCGCTCCCGGACGAGGCGCGCGCGCGGGGCATCGTGCCGGCGGTCGGCGAGGGCGAGCTCATTTGGCCGCGCATCGTCGACGACCTGCGCCGCGGGCGGCTGCAGCCCGAGTACCGGCCGGCGCCGGGCGAGACGTTCGACCTCGCGAACGCGCCGGTGCCCCGCTACGAGCTGCTCGATCCGGCCCGCTACAACCGGCTCACCGTGCAGACCAGCCGCGGCTGCCCGCATCGCTGCGAGTTCTGCGCCAGCTCGGTGCTGCTCACACCGCACTACCGCGTCAAGCCGGTCGAGCGGATCCTCGCCGAGATCCGCCGCATCAAGGCGCTGTGGGCGGACCCGTTCATCGAGCTCGCCGACGACAACTCGTTCGTCGACCGCGCGCACGCGAAGGCGCTGCTCGCGGCGCTCGCCGCCGAGGGCATCCGCTGGTTCACCGAGGTCGACGTGTCGATCGCGCGCGAGCCGGAGCTGCTCGAGCTCATGCGCGCGAGCGGCTGCAGGCAGGTGCTCATCGGGCTCGAGAGCCCGGTGCGCGCGGGGCTCGCGGGCCTCGAGCTGCGCTCGGACTGGAAACGGCGCCGCCAGCCCGACTACGAGGACGCGGTGCGCACGATCCAGGCGCACGGGATCACGGTGAACGGCTGCTTCATTCTGGGGCTCGACGGCCAGGACGAGACGATCTTCGACGCCGTCCACGACTTCGTCGCGCGCACCGGCCTCTACGACGTCCAGATCACCGTGCTCACGGCGTTCCCCGGCACGCCCCTGCTCGAGCGCCTCCGGCGCGAGGGCCGGCTGCTCGAGGACGGCGCGTGGGCGAAGTGCACGCTGTTCGACGTCAATCACGTCCCCACGGGGATGACGCCCGGGCGCCTGCGCGCCGGGCTCGTGGACCTCGCGCGCCGCCTCTACGACGGCGCGTTCACCGAGGCGCGCCGGCGGCGCTTCTTCGAACA
>JBAIWU010000551.1:0-3299 GCA_037917155.1 Candidatus Eiseniibacteriota bacterium | reverse complement strand
GCCCGCCACGCCCGGCGCCGGGCGGGCGCATGAGCAGCGCGATCGTCCGCATCGGCACGCAGGGCTGGTCGTACGACGACTGGAAGGGCGTCTTCTTCCCGCCGGGCGCGAAGCAGGAGGACCGGCTGCCCTTCTACGCCGGAGTGTTCGACACGGTCGAGCTGGACACCACGTTCTACCAGCCGCCGCGGCCCACGATCGCGCGCTCGTGGGCGCGTCACACGCCGGAGCACTTCCGCTTCGCCGCCAAGGTGCCGCGGGCGCTCACGCACGACGCGCGGCTGCGCCGCGCCGGACCGATGCTCGCCGACTTCGCGCGCTCGATGGAGCCGCTGGGGGAGAAGCTCGGACCGCTGCTTGTCCAGATGCCCGCGGAGTTCGAGCGCGACGAGGACACCGCGGCCGAGCTGCGCCGCTTCCTGGGCGACGCGCCGGAGGGCCTGCAGCTCGCGGTCGAGTTCCGCCACGCGTCGTGGCATGCGGAGTCCACGTGGGAGCTGCTGCGCCGGCACGGCGCGGCCGTCGCGTGGACGGAGTGGCGCGAGCTCGCGCGCGTGCGCGAGGTGACGTCCGACTTCCTCTACCTGCGCTGGCTGGGCGACCGGCGCGAGATCGAGCGCTACGATCGCGTGCAGGTCGACCGCACCGACTCGTTCGACGCCTGGGAGGCCGACCTGCGCCGGGTGATCCCCGAGGTGCGCGAGGTCTTCGGCTACTTCAACAACCACTGGGCCGGACACTCGCCCGCGAGCGCCAACGAGATGAAGCGACGCCTGGGGCTCGCGCCCGTCGATCCCCGCGCCCTCTGGCCCCAGGGTGAGCTGTTCTGAAGGGACGTCAAGTTCGTCGCGCCGCCGGTCGATAAGGCCTTTGCCCGCAGTCAATCCGGGCAAGGAAGCCCCACCGACGGCCCCCTCGCCGAACGTGGACACACGGACCGCCCACCGGATGCACTCACGAGGGGTTGATGAACGATCCCATCGCTTTCCCGCGCCGCGGCGGCGCGCCCGCCGACCTTCGCGCGCGCATCGAGGAAGTCTTCACGCCGACGTCCCCCGTGACACGCCGCGAGCTCTTCGCCGGTCGCGCCACGCAGCTGCAGCACCTGCTCGACATGGTCCGGCAGCCCGGCGTCCACCCGGTCGTCTTCGGGGAGCGCCGCTGCGGCAAGACGTCGCTCGCGTCGATCGTGCCGGAGTTCTCCGCGGCCACGCTCGCCGTCGTGCGCGTGAGCGCGGCCGCGGGCGACACGTTCGACACGCTGTGGCGCCGCGTCGCGGACGACGTGCGCACGAGCCGGCGCCGCGCCGAGCGCGGGCTCGGGACGTCCGCGTTCCCGGCCGGCACGCCGGTGGCGCTGGCGAAGTCCGGCGCCGTTTCCCGCGAGGACGTGCTCGCGCTGCTCGCGGGGCTGTCGGCGCAGTCGCCGGCCTGGGTCGTGCTCGACGACGTCGACCGCATCTCGGACGCGGACACGCGCCGCCGCCTGCGCGAGCTGGCCGGGGCCACGGCGGCGGCCGCGCCGGGCGTGACGCTCGTGTTCGCCGGCACGGCGGCGTCGGGCGACGCGCTGCTCGGGCCGTCGGCCTCGCTCGTGCCGCTGCAGGTGTCGCGCTTCACGCCCGACGAGTCGGTCGAGGCCGTCCTGCGGGCGCTGCGCCGCGCGGGCATGGCCGCGGAGGACGTCGTCGTGGAGCGCGTCGCGACGCTCTCGAACGGCCTGCCGCGCGTCACGCAGTCGCTCGCGCGCGCCGCGGCTCGCGCCGCGGGCGAGGCGGGCTGCATGGACGTCGCCTCCGCGCACCTCGACGACGCGGTGCGCGAGGCCCTCGCCGAGGCGCCGGCCATGCTGGCGGCCGCATACGAGCAGGCCACGATCCGCGCCCGGCGCGGCATCTACCCGGAGATCCTGCTCGCGTGCGCGCTCGCGCCGCGCGACGCGTCCGGGATGTTCGGCGTGGCGGGCGTGTGCGAGACGGTGACGCGCATCGTGCGCCGCGAGGTGCGCGGGCTCACGAACCAGGTGAGCGCCCTCACGGAGGAGGGCCGGGGCGCGGTGCTGGAGAAGCAGGGCGCGGCGAAGCACGCCCGCTACCGCTTCGTGGACACCGACCTCGAGCCGTACATCCTGATGCGGGGGCTCGAGGAGGGCTGGGCGACGCACGAGGTGCCGTCCTGGCTGCCCGGGTTGCCCGGTTCCGCGCCGGTCCCGAAGGCGGCGTAGCGCTCGCGCGCCGTCCCGTACGCACGCGGCCCCCGCGGGAGCTCCCGCGGGGGCCGTCGCGTCCCGCCCGGGGCCGGGGTCAGCGCGAGTCCGTGGGCTCCACGCGCCCCTTGAGGCCGTTCAGGCCCTTGAGCGCGGCGTCGCGCGCGGCGTCGATCTGGGCCTCCTCGCCGGAGAGGTAGAGCCGGCCGTAGGCGCCGAACAGCGAGGCGTCGATGAGCTTGATCCGGGCCGCCTTGAGCGCCTCGTTGGCGGCGTAGGCGATGTAGCCGGCCGGCTCGCTCTCGAGGATGAACAGCGACTCGCCGGCGATGAGCTGGTCGCCGTAGCGCATCTTGTTGATCACCTGCGCGTGGTAGGGCTCCACCGCGCGGATCACCTGGTCCGAGACGAGCCGCGGCTTGACGCGGTCGGCCTCGGCGACCTGCAGGTAGTCGAGCACCGCCTGCCCGCCGTCGAGCACCTGGCCCTTGTCGCGGTGGTGGATCTCGAGCAGCCCGAACGCGCGCTCGACCACCATGATCGCGGGCGTGCAGGACGTGGCCTTGAGCGCCACGTCGGTGATGCGGTTGATGATCAGCCCCGGGGCGGTCTCGATGAACATCGAGGCGTCGCCGGCGACGGGCAGGAAGCCGCGGGCGGTCGTGCCGATGAAGGCCGCGAGCTGCGGCTGGAGCGAGTCCAGGAACACGTAGGTGCGGAGGGTGACGTTGGCCATAGGGCGCGCAGGTTAGTCGGGGCTTCCCGGCACGGTCAACCCGCGTGCCCCGGGACGGGAACGCCTACGCGAGCTCGCCGAGCCGCTGCCAGAGCGACTCGACCTCGGCGCGCAGCGTCTCGTACTCGTGCACGAGCGACTTCGAGCGCGCCGCGTCATGGTAGAGCTCGGGATCGGCGAGCACCGCCTCGAGGTCCTTCATGCGCGCCTCGCGCGACGACAGGTCCCTCTCGATGCGCGCGATCTCGCGCTCGCGCTTCTGCTGTTCGCGCCGCGCGTCGCGCGTCCGGCCGCGGTCCGCGGCCGCGGCGGCCGGGGCGGGCGTGCCGCCGGGACGCGGGCGGTTCGCGGCCGGCG
>JBAIWU010000550.1:0-1685 GCA_037917155.1 Candidatus Eiseniibacteriota bacterium | reverse complement strand
CGGCGCGATGCCGCCGCCCACGAACACGCCGCCGAGCGCCATGGCCTTGAGCGCGAGGTTGCCGGCCTCGGCGCCGTAGATCGAGACGAAGCGCTCGAGCGCGAGCCGCGCCCGCTCGCAGGAGCCGTCGAGCGCGGTCTCGGTGACCACGGCGGCGGGCTCTTCCTCGCGGTCGAAGCGCATCGCGATTTCCGCCGGCTCGTCGCCGCGGCCGGTCTCGCGGAAGAAACGATACAGGTCCACGAGCCCGGGTCCCGAGAGCACGCGCTCGTAGCTGACCCGGCCGTAGCGGCCGCGCAGCCAGTGCAGCAGCTCGTCCTCGAGCGCGTCCCGCGGCCCGAAGTCGGTGTGGCCGCCCTCGGAGGCCATGGGCCGCCAGGTGTGGCCGTCCCACATGAGCATCGCCTCGCCGAGCCCGGTACCCGCGGCGATCAGCGCGCGGTTGCCGTGCGCCGGCTCGCCGTCCTGCAGCACGAGCAGGTCGCCGTCGGCCAGCGTGGGCAGGCCGTAGGCCGTCGCCTCGAGGTCGTTGAGCAGCGTGACCGGGGCGCCGACCGAGCGCGACAGCGCGGCGCCGTCGACGTGCCAGGGCAGGTTGGTGGTGATGCACGCGTTGTCGTGGACGGGGCCGGCGATCCCGAGCACGCAGCGGCTCGGGCGGGCGCCGGAGCGATCGATGAATTGCCGCAGGATCGCGTCCAGCGAGGCCGAGCCCTGGGTCGGCATCCGCTCCATGGTCGCGGGGGAGCGCGGCGGGGCTCCGGGTTCGAACAGCGCGAGCTGGGCCTTGGTGCCGCCGATGTCGCCTGCCAGGATCACGCGCGGCATCCTAATGGGGCGTTGGCGGCCGCGCCAGCGCCGCCGGCGCTCACGCGGCACCGGACGGGAAGCGGCACCACGGCCTACGGTTCCAGCGGCCGCACGACCCCGGACGGAGGAACGCATGCGGGACATCGAGACCGGGCCGGAGCTGTCGCGCGACGAGCGGCTGCGCTACGGCCGCCACGTGACGCTCGCGGAGGTGGGGCTGGCCGGCCAGCAGCGCCTGAAGGCGGCGCGCGTGCTGCTGGTGGGCGCCGGGGGTTTGGGCTGCCCGGCGGCGCTGTACCTGGCCGCGGCGGGCGTGGGCACGCTGGGCGTCGTCGACTTCGACGACGTCGAGGCGAGCAACCTGCAGCGCCAGGTGGCGCACGGCACCGCCGCGATCGGGACCCCCAAGCTCGATTCGCTGCGCGCGCGGCTCGCGGACCTGAACCCGCACGTCACCGTGGTGCCGCACCCGCTGCGGCTGGACCGCACGAACGCGCTGGACGTGATCCGCGGCTATGACCTGGTGATCGACGGCACCGACAACTTCGCCACCCGCTACCTGGTCAACGACGCCTGCGTGCTGCTGGGCAAGCCGAACGTCTACGGCAGCATCCTGCGCTTCGAGGGCCAGGCGAGCGTCTTCGACCCCTCGCGCGGGCCCTGCTACCGCTGCGTGTACCCGGAGCCGCCGCCGCCCGGCGTGGTGCCGAACTGCGCTGAGGCCGGCGTGCTGGGCGTGCTGCCCGGGGTGATCGGCGCGATCCAGGCGACCGAGGCGATCAAGCTCGTGCTCGGCGCGCCCGACACGCTGGTGGGCCGGCTCGTGCTCTACGACGCGTGGACGATGCGCTTCCGCGAGCTGCGCCTGCGCAAGG
>JBAIWU010000549.1:0-12732 GCA_037917155.1 Candidatus Eiseniibacteriota bacterium | reverse complement strand
CGACCCACGCGCGCGCGGCCGCCGTCCACTCGCGGGCCGCCTGCGCGGCGGGCAGCGCTTCGACGGCGCCGGCGCGCCACGCGAGCGCGGCCCCCCAGAGCGCGTCCAGCGCCTGCGCGCCGCGCGCGTGCTCCTGGGGCAGCGCCTCGGCGAGCGGGGCGAGCGCGTGCGCGCGCGCCCATTCGATGCGTCCCCGCGTGCCCTCCGGCAGCTCGCCCTTCGCGAGCGCGAGCACGGCGGCGAGGTCGGCCGCGGCCTTGAGCACCGCGTGGCGCCCGCGCAGGCGTGCCAGCTCGTCGGCGGAGGCGAGGCGCGGGTGCGCGATCAGCAGCTCGAAGCCGCGGTTCTCGAGCAGCAGCAGAACCTCCTCGCGCGGGATGTCGCGGGCCGAGCGCGCGGGCAGGGCGGCGAGCGCGGCAGGGTCGCCGTGCACGACGCGGCCCCGGCGCGCCAGCTCGAGCAGGCCCGGCCGGGCCGTCATCCGCGCGAGCCCCGCGCGCGTGGTCACGCAGACCTCGAGCGGCGCCGCGACCCCGAGGGCGAGCAGCCGCGCGCCGAGCCCCTCGTGGCCCGCGCGCACGCGGTCGCGAGCGGCGCGCGCCGAGGCCTCATCGGGCATCACGGCGAAGACGTCCAGGTCGGACAGCGTCACGGTCCGGCCGCCGACGCGGCACCAGACGCCCTCGCCCGTGGCGTGGCTTCCCGAGAGCACGATCGCCTGGACGGAGTCCCCGAGCCAGCCGCGCGCGATGGCCAGCGCGCGGTCGACGACCTCGGACGCCGAGGAGCCCGCGGCGGCCCCGGTCGCGTCCGCGGGCCCTCCGGCGAGCGGCGCGGCCGATGTCATTGGGGCCTGGCGCTCCATGGACTGGCTCCGGGGGTACGGCGCCGCGTTCGCTTCGGGGACGGGGGATCGCGGCGGGCCGGCATGCGTCGGTCAGATGCGCCGGTAGATGAAATCGGGGATCTCGTGCACCCGGCGGTTGAGGACGGTTCCCAGCACGCGCGAGCCCGACTTCACGAGCAGCTCCGCGGCGCGGGTCATGACCGGCCGCTTGGTGCGGCCGGCCTGCAGCACGAGGACGACGCCGTCGGCCACGGCCCCGAGCGCCGCGGCGTCCGGCGAGTCGAGCGCGGGCGGGCCGTCGAGCAGGACCCAGTCGAACCCGGCGGCGTTGGCGTCGATCGTCTCGCGCAGGGCGCCCGGATGGATCAGGCCCGCCTGCCGGTCGGCCTCCGAGACCGGGACCACGAACAGGTTCGCCGGCACCACGGAGTTCGCCTCGGTCGAGCCGGGCATCAGCCGGCGATCGAGCACGGCGCAGCGCTGGCCCTCCTGGACCGAGTAGGCGGGGCGGCGCGAGTGGCAGTCGATCATCAGCGGGCGCGCGCCCGTGTCGCGGGCGAGCAGCTGCGCGAACTGCAGCGCCACGGTGCTCGTCCCCTCGCCTCCCTGGGGCGACACGAAGAGCACCGTGCGCAGGGTGCGGGCCGGGAGCGCGGCCTCCAGCCCCACGCGCAGCGCCGACATCGCGCGCACGACGTCCTCGCCCAGCTCGAGCACGCCCAGCAGCGGCATGGCCGCGGGCCGGGCCCCACCCGGGCGGGGCATGGGCCGCGGCGCCGCGCCGAGCGGCGCCGGTTGCACCGCGGGCTCGCGGGAGGCTTCCGCCTTCTTCAGCGCGTCGAAGATTCGAGTCATGTGCCGGGGAGTCTCCGCAGGGGATGGTGGATGCGTCAGCCGCGACGCGAGCGGCGTTCCGGGAGCGTGGCGAGCACGGGAAGCTCGAGGTACTCCTCCGCCTGGCCGGCCGTGCGCACCGTCAGGTCGAGACCGTCGATGAAGAACGCGAGGCCGATGCCCACCACGAGGCTGAACGCCGGCGCCAGCGCGAGCCGCACGAGATCGAGCGTGTTCTTCGGCACCGCGACGCCCGCCGGGTTGAGGAGCTGGATGCTGACGTTGCTCGAGACGTTGGCGGTGATCCGGGCCTGGTCCCTGGCCTTGACGTACTCGTCGTAGCGGCTGCGAAGCGTCTTGATCTCGGCGTCGACGTCCTCGAGCGAGTTCTGGTCCCGCGGGACGCGGTCGAGCTTCGCGCGGACGTCCGCGATGTTCTTCTCGATGGAGGCGATCTGCGCGTGCAGCACGTCGATGCGGCTCTGCGACAGCGCCAGGCGGGCCTGGACCTCCTTGCGCAGGAGCGCCTGGAGGGTCTCGAGCGTCGCCATGGCGTTCTGGATCTCGGGCGAGTCGTCGCGGTAGCGCTCGCGCAACGCGGCGATGTGGGCCTGCTGCTGCGTGATCCGGTCCTTCAGCGAGCGCAGCGCGTTCTCGTTCGTGAACTGGACGTCGGTGGTGGGCAGGTCCACGTCCGGGTTGTTCAGCAGCTGCCGCATGGCGTCGAGCGACGCCTGCGCGGCGGCAAGGTCCCCGGCGCGCTCGTCGCGGCGCTGCTCGAGGTACGTCATCTCGTTCAGCCACGCCCGCGACTGCTCCAGCGCGTCCGTCATGCCGGAGCGGGCCGCGATCGCCTGGCGCTCGGCGAGCTTGGATTCGATCTGCTCGCCGAGCCGGGCGAGCTGGTTCGCGAACAGCGTGTCCGACTCGGCCGGCAGGCGGTCCTGCCGCAGGTCGATGTACGCCGTGATCAGCGCGTCGCAGACCTGCTGGGCCACGTTGGGGTCGAGGTCGCTGTAGCCGATCGCGAGAACGTTGCTCTTGCCGAGCACCTCGACGTCGATGTCCGTGTAGTTCAACGCCGGGGCCGGACGATGCGTGCGCGCCGCGCGCTCGGCCATGACCTCGCGCGTCCGGCGCAGCGTCGACGTGCTGCGCACCTTCGCCACCTCGCTGGCGAGGTCCTGCTCCCACTCGTTCAGGATCTGCACGCGGCCGGTCAGGGCGCTCTCGCGCTCGCCGCGGGTCACCAGGATGCGGCCCGACGACTCGAACTTGGTCGGCGTGGAGAGCGCGATGGCGGCCACGGTCGCCGTCACGGCGAGGAAGAGCCCGAGGATGAGCCAGCGCCGGCGGAAGATGACGGCGAAGAACTCGCGCAGCGTGGCCTGGCGGGCGGGTCCGGTGGCGGGAAGGCCGGTCTGCGGGGCGTTCATGCGGAGGTCATTCCTTGATGATGCGGGTCTGGAACACCCGGTCGACGTTCAGCAGCTCCCAGCCCTGAAACATGGTGCTCGTGGCCGAGTTGAGCCCGCCGAAGATCTGGTTCAGGAACAGCGAGACGTTGCCCACGGTCGAGCGCGGCACGTAGACGATGTCGAAGCGGCCCACGAGCGGATCGACGAACGACTGCCCCTTGAGGAATCGCTCGAGGTGCACGCGGCGCACGCTCAGGGAGTGCGCGCCCTCGCGGTGGATGAGCAGGATGCTGTTGCGCGCGGCGTCCGGCGAGAAGCCCCCGGCCGCGGTGATCGCCTGGGACACGGTCATGAACGGGCCCGCGGGCACCGAGCTCGGGTGGTCGACGCGCCCGAGCACGTGCACGAGGTTCGCGGCCATGGAGGTCACCTCGACGGTGGCCCGGGGTGCCCGCAGGTCCGCCGAGAGCAGGGCGACGATCGAGCGTTGCAGCTCCATGGGCGTCAGGCCCGCGGCGACCACGTCGCCCACGGGGTAGATCGTGATGCGGCCGTCGGGGCGGACGAGCACGTCGTGCACGTAGTCCTCCGGCGCGTCGGGACGGGGCCCGAGGTCGATCGTGAGCTTGTCCCCCGGCACGATCCGGTACTCGGGGACCTTGCTCCAGTCCATCGTGGTCGTGTCGGCCTGGTTCGGATCCGAAGCACGCACCGGTCCCGCGGCGAGCACCGCCAGCAGCACGCCGCACGAGACAGCATTCGCAGGCAAACGAATCACGCGCACTCCCGATCAGGGGTTCGACCGGAGAACCGGGGGGACCGGCTTCGAATGCGGCCAGCCGTGGGACGCTGGCCGGCGGGTCTGGCCGGACGCTCTCGGGTTCGAAGTCTCGAACCTGGCTAACAAATCGACGGCAGGGCCAAGGGACTCAACAGCCCTTTACCGAAGCAGTAGCAAGACGCGTCTCGGCGATTCCTCCACCCGCACCTGTTCGTCGCAGTAAATCACGGTGGCTGAGGGAGCTAGAAGTATAGGAGGGCGCGCGCCGGACTGTCAACGGCCACGTGTATCGGGGCCGCGAGGCCGGTCAGGCAAGCGACGTGCCGCCGGGCCGCGCCGCCTCGGCCAGCAGGGCGGCCGAGAAGAGGGGGATCATGATCTCGTGGTGGCCGGTCAGCGCGTACCCGTGCCCCCCCGCGCCCCGCGTCGGGCGCTCGACCACGTTCACGCGCGGCCGGTAGTGCTGGATCTGGTCGAAGTTGACCGTGGTGAGTCCCGAGAGGTCCGCGCCGAGGTTGCGCGCCACCGAGAGCGCCTTGAGGAACACCTCCGGCATCAGCACCGCGGAGCCGAAGTTGAGCACCACGGCGCCGCGGGATTCGGCCAGCGTGGCGGCGAAGATCCGGAAGTCGCGCAGCGTGCACTCCCCGAGCGCGGCCCCGTCGCACTTCGGGTGGTGGTGGATCGTGTCGGTGCCGATCGCCACGTGCACCGTCGCGGGCACGCGGGCGCGCCACGCGGCGGCGAGCAGGCACACGTCGCGATGCGGCGCGCCCTCCTCCTCGACGGCCCGCCCCCAGCACTCGCCGAGCCCCTCGCCGCGGCGGGCGCCTTCGGCCATGGCCGCGTTCATGAAGTCGCCGGTCTCGTCGACCATGCCGAAGCGACCCTGGTGCAGGTTCGCCTCGACGTCCTCGGAGGTGCGACCGATGCGCGCGATCTCGACGTCGTGGATGGCCGCCGCGCCGTTCATGGCGAGGTGCGTCACGAGCCCGCGATCGAGCAGCGTCACGAGGCACGGCGACGCGCCCACCTTGACCACGTGTCCGCCGCACATCGCCACCACCGGCCGGCCCTCGCGGCGCGCCGCCGCCGTGCGGGCGACGACCTCGCGCAACGCGCGCGCCGCGAGCTGGTCGGGCAGCGCATCAAGCAGCGCGCGCGCCGCCTCCGGCTGGAGCGGCCGCGCGAAGTCGGCCACGGTCACGCGGGTCGCACGGGTCTCGACGGACGAGATGCTCAGCCGGGAGAGGTCGGCCTCGCGATATCGCGACATCAGGTTCCTTCCTTCACGTCCTGCAGCACGACGCTGATCGATCCGATCATCACCTTGCTCTTCATGAGCACCGGCATGCGGCGCGCGTCGTCGGTGAGCCAGATGACCAGCCGTCCCTTGTTCTTGAAGATGCCGCCCGCCTTCAGGATGGGCTCGATCATCACGCAGTCGAACTTCCCCGCGGGCGTCTTGACGCGGTCGCGCCCGAGCACGCGCACCTCGAGCGGCGAGCTCTTGTGGCTCGCATGGTAGTCGAACGTGAAGCTGCCGCCGAGCGGCAGGGGCTGGAAGCGGGTGAAGTAGAACGACGACAGCGCGTCCTGCACCTCCGCCGGGATGGGGAACTCCTGCCCGTTCTTGTAGCGGGCGATGTGGGCGGTGCTGTCGAACAGGATCGTGTCGTTCGCGTTGAAGTGCCCCTCGTGACGGTCCTCGAAGTAGCGGTGGCTGAAGCGCCCGTCCATGTCCCACACGGACTCGATCCGGTTGCGCACGCGATAGACCTTGTCGAAGAACGAATTCGACTCCGCGCGCGCGACCAGCCGCCAGCTCGGGCTGCCGTTCCAGTCGACGACCTCCGGCACCTCGAGCCACGCCGAGCCCGCGTGCACGAAGCCGTACTGCACGGAGAAGTGCAGCGACTCGCCGATGCGGAACGGGTGCGGCGAGGCCGGCAGCGTGTCGCGCACCGCGCCGCCCGCGTCACCGCCGGCGGGCGGCAGATCGTCGTCCGCCAGGGAGCGCGGCGCGCACGCGAGCGTGACCGCGAGCACGAGCGCGCACGCGAGGACGCCGGCGCGGCGGCCCCGCAGGAAGGGCTCGAGGGGTCGGGTCGACCGGGCGCGAGTCATCACGCCGAATCTGTTCGCAAGGAGGGTGCCGGTCAAGTGCCTGCCCCCGCGACCGGCCGCGCGCCGCACCTCAATCGCTTGCCGCTCCGCGCGTTGACCCCGGAGCGGTCGGCGGCGCCGCGACCGCGGTCCTCGCGGCCCGCGGACCGTCCCGCCACGGCTGTGGCGAGGATCAGGTCGCCACCGCCACCGGCCAATCCGCCGGCCCCAGCGGCCCGTCCGGCACCGGCCCCAGCGCCGCGACGGAGAAGCGGCCGGGCGGGAGGAACTCGGACGCGAGCGCCGCGACCTGCTCGCGCGTCACCGCGAGGATGCGCTCGACCTGCTCCTCGGGCGACGTGTAGCCGCCGGTGTAGAGCTCCTGTCGCGCCATGTGGTACATGCGGCCGGACGTGCTCTCCTGCGCGATCAGCACCGAGCCCTTGAGCTGCATGCGCGTCGCCTCGACCTCGGCCTCGTCCGGCCCGTGCTCGACGAGGCGCTCGAGCTCCTGCCGCAGCAGGCCCAGCGCCTGGCGCGCCCGGTCCGGCGAGACGCCCATGTGGATCGACAGCAGGCCGCCGTCGCGCATGAAGTCGAGCGACGAGAACACGGAATACGCCAGCCCCGCCTCCTCGCGGATCGTCTGGAAGAGCCGCGAGCTCATGCCCCCGCCGAGCAGGGTCTCGAGCACGACGAGCGCGTGCCGGCGCGGATCCGTGTACGCCACCGCGCGCGTGCCCAGCGAGAGGTAGAGCTGCTGCACGTCGCGCGTCTCATGGCGCAGCGTCGGCGTGATCGCCCACGGTTCGCGGTCGCGCTCGGGCGGCTCGCCCGAGGGCGGCGTGAAGTAGCGCGTGACCAGCTCGGCGAGCTGCTCCGGCGTCAGTCCGCCCGCGGCCGCGACCACGAGCTGGTCGGCCCGGTAGCGGCGGCCGAAGTGATCGCGCAGCACGTCGGTGTCGAGCGCGTCGACGCTCTCGGCGGTGCCGAGGATCGGACGCCCGAGCGGGTGCTCGCCCCAGACGAGCTCGGACAGGACGTCCGCGACCTTCTCCTCGGGGTTGTCCTCGTAGGAGAGGATCTCCTCCTTCACGACGCCCTTCTCGCGCTGGATCTCGTGCGGGTCGAAGATCGAGCGACAGGTGATGTCCGCCAGCACGTCGATCGCCTGCGGCAGGTGCTCGCTGAGCGCCCGCGCCGTGTAGCACACATGCTCGCGCGTCGTGAACGCGTCGAGGTGCCCGCCGAGCGACTCGAGGCTCGCCGCGATCGCGCGCGCGTCGCGCGACTCGGTGCCCTTGAACATCATGTGCTCGACGAAGTGCGTGATGCCCTGGCGCTCGTGGGCCTCGTCGCGCGCGCCGGTCCTCACCCACACGGCGGCGGACACCGTCCGACGGTCGGGCATCGGCTGCGTCAGCAGGGTCATCCCCGACGGCAGCACCGTCTTGTGGATGCGCGTGCTCATTGCGGAAGTCCCTCCTCGCCTGGCGCCGCCGACCGGGGCACGCTGCCATCCCCGCGGGGAAAACACAAACGGCGGGCGACCCGGGGGCCGCCCGCCGTGTCGTGGTTCGATCAGCGCCGGCGCGGACCGCGATCGCGGTCGCGGTCCCGGTCCCGACGACCACCGCCGCCGCCGCCGACGCCGCTGCCCACGTAGCCCTCGGGCTCCGGGAGCAGGGCGCGACGCGACAGCTTGATCTTGCCGTCCTTGTCCACGCCGATGACCTTGACCATCACCATGTCGCCGACGTTCAGCACGTCCTCGACCTTCTCGGTGCGGCCCCAGTCGATCTCGGACACGTGCAGCAGCCCGTCGCGTCCCGGCACGATCTCGACGAACGCGCCGAAGTTGACGACGCTGCGCACCTTGCCCTGGTAGACGCGGCCGACCTCGGGATCCTCGGTGATGTTGCGGATGAGCTCCTCCGCGCGGCGCCCGCCCTCGGCGTTCGTGGAGGCGATGCGGATCTCGCCCGTGTCCTCGATGTCGATCTGGCAGCCCGTCTCCTCGGTGATCTTCTTGATCACCTTGCCGCCGGGACCGATGACCTCGCGGATCTTGTCGGGGTGGATCGTGATGATGTTGATGCGCGGCGCGAACGGCGACATCTCCGCCCGCGGCGCGGCGAGGCAGTCCTGCATCTTGCCGAGGATGAACATGCGGCCCGCGTGCGCCTTGGCGAGCGCGTTGCGCATGATGTCGAACGAGATGCCGCCGATCTTGGTGTCCATCTGGAAGGCGGTGATGCCCTCGCGCGTGCCCGTGACCTTGAAGTCCATGTCGCCGAGGTGGTCCTCGACGCCGAGGATGTCGGTCAGCACGGCGACGCGCTCACCCTCCTTGATCAGGCCCATCGCCACGCCTGCGACCGGCGCCTTGATCGGGCAGCCGGCGTCCATGAGCGCCATGGAGGCGCCGCAGACCGACGCCATCGACGACGAGCCGTTCGACTCGAGGATGTCGCTGACGATGCGGATCGTGTACGGGAAGTGCGTGTCCGCCGGAATCACCGGCTCGACGGCGCGCTCGGCGAGCGCCCCGTGGCCGATCTCGCGGCGTCCCGGCCCGCGGATGGGGCGCGTCTCGCCCACCGAGAACGGCGGGAAGTTGTAGTGCAGCATGTACGACTTCCACGACTGGCCCTCGAGCTCCTCGATGCGCTGCTCGTCGGCCTTCGTGCCGAGCGTGGTCACGACCAGCGCCTGCGTCTCGCCGCGCGTGAACAGGCAGGAGCCGTGCGTGCGCGGGAGCACGCCCACCTCGATCGAGATCGGGCGGATCGTGTCGAGGTCGCGGCCGTCGGCGCGCACGCCCTCGTCCAGGATCATGGCCCGGAGCAGGTCGCGCTCGACGTCGTGCAGGATCTTGCCGATGTACGACGCCTTGTCCTCGTACTTCTCGGCGTACGTCGTGGTCGCCTCGTCCGTGATGATGTCGATCTCTTCCTGGCGGCGCTCCTTGCCGGGGATGCGGATCGCGGCCCGCAGCCGCTCCGTGTACGCGGCGCGCAGCTCGGCCTCGAGCTCCGAGGTGTCGACCTTGTCGACGACCGGGCGCTTGGGCTTGCCCGCGAGCTTCACGAGCTCGTTCTGCGCCGCGACGATGGCGCGGATGTGGCCCATCGCGAAGTCGAGGGCGCCGATCATGTCCGCTTCGGGGACCTCGCGCGCGCCGCCCTCGACCATGATGATGTCGGTCGCGGTGCCGGCCACGACGATGTCCATGTCGGACTCGTCGAGCTGCGCGAACGTCGGCATGATCACGAACTGGCCTTCGACGCGCCCCACCCGCACACCGGCCACTGGCTCGGGGAACGGGATGTCGGAGAGCACCAGCGACGTGGAGCCGCCGATGAGGGCCAGCACGTCGGCATCGTGCTCCTGGTCGGACGACACGACGGTCGCCATGACCTGCGTCTCGTACGTCCACTGCTTGTGCATCAGCGGACGGATCGGCCGGTCGATCTGGCGCGAGCTGAGGGTCTCCTTCTCGGTGGGGCGGCCTTCGCGCTTGAAGAAACCGCCGGGGATCTTGCCGGCGGCGTACGTGCGCTCGCGGTAGTCGCACGTCAGCGGGACGAAGTCGAGCCCCGGCTTCGCCGACTTGGCGGCGCTGGACGCGACCAGCACGACGGTTCCGCCCAGCTGCACGACGGCCGAGCCGCCCGCGAGCTTGGCCCACTTGCCCGTGCTGATGACGAGCTCCTTGCCGCCCAGATCCACGGTTACCTTGTGTTCTGCCATGCCTCTTCTTTCCTGTCTCTCGCTGTGACGACGACCCTCGTCGTCACGTCCACCCGTCCGGGCGAGCGACGCCCGGGAGGTCGTGCGGGGACCTTCCCCGCTCTACAGAAACGCGGCCCGGTGTGGGCCGCGTTTCCCGTGCCGCCAGGAGTCCCTAGCGACGAAGTCCGAGTTCCTTGACGACCTTTCGATAGCGATCGACCTTGGTCGCCTTGAGGTAGTCCAGCAGCCGGCGCCGCTGTCCCACCATCCGGAGCAGGCCGCGGCGCGACGCGTGGTCGCGCTTGTGGACCTTGAAGTGCTCCGTCAGGTAATTGATCTTCTCGGTGAGAAGGGCGATCTGCACCTCGGGCGAACCCGAGTCACCCTCGTGGGTCTTGAACTTCTCGATGATGCCCTGCTTCTGCTCCTTCGTGAGCGTCACCGTGGCGATCTCCTGCAAGAGGTGGGATCTCGAGGCCCCGTCCGCGAGTGTCAGGTCTCGTCGGAGGGAGCATGTGCTGCCGACCGCCCCGCAGGCGCAGGGCGACGGGGCACTGTACCATTCACATCGCCGCGGGACAACGCCCGAGTACGCACGCGCTTCGCCCGTCGCGCCAGCGGCTTACGCGCGACTCGCGCGCGGCGCCCGCGTCAGCGCGTTGCAAAGCCGCGTCGAGGCCGCGGGTCAGCGCCCGGCGCGGTCCGACACGTCGTCGCCCGCGAGGCGCGCCCGCGTCTGGTCGACGTCGTCGCGGATCGCCGCGACGAGCGCGTCGGGCCCCTCGAACTTGAGCTCGGGCCGCAGCCAGTCGACGAACTCCACCTCGACGTCGCGCCCGTAGAGCTCGCCGGTCCAGTCCAGCAGGAAGACCTCCAGCGTGCGCACCTGGCCGCCGAACGTGGGCCGGATGCCGACGCTCATGGCGCCGCCGATCCACCCGGGCTCGCCCTCGATGCGCGCCCACACGGCGTAGATGCCGAGCGCCGGCACGCACTTCTCCTCGTGCAGCCGCAGGTTCGCGGTCGGGTAGCCGAGCTGCCGCCCCATCGCGTCGCCGTGCACGACCGTGCCGACGAGGTTGTAGCGCCGCCCGAGCAGCCGGCGCGCGCCGCGCACGTCCCCCCGCTCGAGCAGGGCGCGGATTCGCGTGCTGCTCACCGCCGCGCCGTCGACCATGCGCAACGGTACCGCGTCCACCTCGAAGCCGTGCGTCTCGCCCAGGGCGCGCAGGCGTGCCACGTTCCCGCTGCGGCCGCGTCCGAGCGCGAAGTCCTCGCCCACCACCAGCCAGCGCGGCGCGTACGGCGCCACGAGGTGCGCGCCCACGAACGCGTCCGGCTCCAGCGCGGCCAGCTCGCGCGTGAACGGCAGCACGTGCAGCTCGACACCCATCGCCGCGAGGCGCTCCTGCCTCTCGGGCAGCGGCGTGAGCGGCGGCAGCGCGTGGAAGTCCTTGGCGAGCACGAGGTCGGGGTGCGGATCGAAGCTCACGGCCACGCACCGCCCGCCCTCGGCGCGCGCGCGGGCACGCTCGATGAGCGCGAGGTGGCCGAGGTGCAGCCCGTCGAAGACGCCCACCGCCACGCTGACGCTCACGCCGCCCTCCCCTCGCGCACCGCCCACGGGAACACGACGCGCGGTTGCGCGAGCAGCGCGCCGGCCTCGCCCGGCCGCACGTCCGCCAGCGCGAGCACGCGCCCGCTCGCGTCGCGCAGCACGAGCGAGCGCTCGCCGGCGTCCACCGGGCGGGCCGGGGCGGGCGCGACCGGCACCGCGCGGCCGTGACCGACCGCGTCGGCGGCGGCCTCGTCGAGCGTCGCCGAGGGCAGCACCTCGAGCGCGCGATCGAGCGGGACGCCGAAGCGCTCGAGCGTCGCGGCGCCGCGCGCAGGCTCGAGGTCGTCCCATCCGCATGCGCCCTCCACCGCGAACGGCGCGCTTGCCGTGCGCCGCAGGTGCGCGAGCGCCGCGCCGCAGCCGAGCGCCTCGCCGAGGTCGTGCACGAGCGTCCGCACGTAGGTGCCGCCCGAGCAGCGCACGCGGAAGCGCGCCTCGCCCGCGGACCACGCGAGCCACTCCCAGGCCTCGATGCGCACGGGCCGGGGCGCGCGATCCACCGTGCCCCCGCGGCGCGCGATCGCGTAGAGCCGCTCGCCACCCTGCTTGAGCGCCGAGACCATCGGCGGCACCTGCAGCATCTCGCCCGTCAGCGCCGCCGCGGCCGCGCGCACCTGTTCCTCGGAGGGCCTCGCGTCGCTGGTCCGCAGCACGCGGCCGCCGACGTCCTGCGAGTCCGTCACGAGGCCGACGCACGCGGTGCCCTCGTACGTCTTCGTCCCGCGCTGCCAGACGGCGGCGCAGCGCGTCGCGGGGCCCACGGCGAGCACGAGCAGGCCGCTCGCGCCCGGATCGAGCGTGCCGAGATGGCCGACGGCGCGGATGCCCAGCGCGCGGCGGGCGCGCGCCACGACGTCGTGCGAGGTCGGGCCCTCCGGCTTGTCGACCGGCAGCAGCCCCGCCCACTCCGACCGCGCCGCCTCGCCGCTCATGCCCCGGGCTCGTCCTCCTGCGCCTCGCCGCGCTCGATGCGGCGCAACAGCTCGTCCACGCGCGCGCCGCGATCCAGCGAGGCGTCGAACTCGAAGCGGATCGCCGGCACCTCCCGCAGCTCGAGGCGCTGGCCCAGCTCGCGGCGCACGAAGCCGGTCGCGTGCTCGAGCCCGCGCATCACGAGGCCACGCCCGCCCTCGTCGCCGGCGAACGTCACCCAGATGCGCGCGAACGAGAGGTCCTGCGTGACCTCGACGTCGGTCACCGTCACGGTGACGCCGATCCTCGGGTCGCGCAGCCGGTGCTCGAGGATGTCGGCCACCTCGCGGCGCATGAGCTGCGCCACCTTTTCGGGACGGATTCTCACTCGATCGTCTCCTGCCAGTCCGTGACCTCGGCCTCGAACGTCTGCTCGACGATGCGGCGCACGGACTGCAGCAGCTCCCGCGCCTGTCCCGCC
>JBAIWU010000548.1:0-7134 GCA_037917155.1 Candidatus Eiseniibacteriota bacterium | reverse complement strand
GGGATGAGCTGAAGCCCCGCGAGCGGAGCGCCGGTCAGCACGAGGACGTGCTCGCCGCCCGGCTCCTTCTTCTCGCCCACGGTGCTCGTCCACTCGCCCGCGTCCAGCACCGGCGTCGAGGCGGCGCGCACCTCGATGATGCCGAGCGCGGCATTGGCGTAGCGGCCGGCCAGCCCCTCGATCCATGCGCGCCCGGGCGGGGTCGAGACGCCCTCGAGCGCCTTGAGCACGCCTTCCTGCTCCTGCTGCACGCCGTAGGCCAGCGACGGCGCGGCGTCCTCGCGGCCGTCGAACAGGATCTCCATCAGCCGGCGGCGCACGGCGCTCGCGAAGAAGTTCGTGGACCGCCCGTTGGTGAGCAGGACCACGCCCACGTTCTGCGTCGGCATGAAGTACATGTCGCACGAGAATCCGAGGTTGTTGCCGCCGTGCTCGATCATCGGGATGCCGTGGTCGTCCCCGACCATGAGCCCGAGCCCGTACGACATGTTGTCGGATATGCGGACCCCCGGCTGGCGACGCCGGAGCACGTTCGCGGTGGACACGATGCGCGTCCCGTCGGGGCCCACCCCGGCCGCGAGCTCGGTCATGAGGTAGCGGCTCATGTCCTCCACGTTCGACCACACGGCCCCGGCCGGGCGCACCGAGACCACCCCCGCTTCGTACTCGAGCGGGAGGGGAACGAACTCGCCCGCGAGCGTCCTGCCGTGCGGCGTCGCATGCTCGCGGGTCTTGACGATCGCGGTGTCGAGCGTCGTCGCGTTCATGCCGAGGGGATCGAAGATCCGCGTCTGCATCGCGCGATCGTATGCGGCGCCAAGCGGCGCCGCGGGGTACGCGGCGTGCGCGGCGACGTAGCCGCCGGTCGCGACCATCGTGTTGCTGTACTGGAACGTCTCCCCGAAGCCGGTCGTGGGTGTCATGCGCCGCATCGACGCGAGGCAGCTCTCCGGCGTCGCGTGCGCATACTCGAACAGGAACTCCATGTCCTGCCGCGGCAGGCCCGTGCACGCGCACACGGTGCGCGCCATGGTGACCCTCGGCGTCACGACCGGGTCCGCGAGCGCGAACGGCGGGTAGACCCGCACCACCGGCGTGTCCCAGTCGAACCGCCCCTCGTCGACGAGCCTGGCCATCATGAGCGTCGTGAGCGACTTGCTCGTCGAGCCGATCATGAACAGCGTCTTCGGCGTGACCGGATCGCTCGTGCCCAGCGTGCGAACGCCGAAGCCCTTCTCGTACACGACGCGCCCGTTCTGCACGATCGCGATGGCGGCGCCGGGGACCTTCGTCCGCACGCGCGCGTCCTCGATGAAGCGCTCGAGCGTCGCGAGGCGGCCCGCATCCAGCTCGTGCGCGGCCCGCCCCGCGAAGGACTCCTGCCGGAGTCCCGGCGGCTTCCAGCCGAGGACGGCGGTGTTCACCTGGGCCGAACGCTTCTCGAGCGTGGCGACGGGCCCGTCGACGAGGTTCACGAGCCACGTCGCGCCCTTGCGGCGCGCGAGCGCGAGGCACATCCGGCCCTCCTGGGCGGTCGTGACGTAGTTGTCCTGGACCAGCTCGTCCCACCCGTCGTGCACCGGCGGCGCGACCGTGCGCGCGATCGCCCTCGAGAAGCCGGGCTCGAGCGCCTGCCAGGCGTCGCGGATGGCCGCGCTCGCGCTCGAGTCCGCGCTCTCCCGGAAGGCGACCTTGAGCTGCCGCTCGGGATCCTCCAGCAGCAGCAGCCCGTTCGGGCGCGAGACGAACCAGCCCCCCGGCGCCGGGAAGCTCGATCCCGAGGGCAGGGTCAGCGTCGTGTCGGCCGCGAGCCGCACGGGCTCCGCACCGGCGGAACGGGCGCTCGCGACAAGCGCCGCGAGGGCGATCAGGAGGATGCGGGCATGCGTGCGCATGGCGGTTCGATGGTCTCTCCGTGAGGGGTTTCGCTGCAGGCGTCACACAGCCTGCGGCCGGCAGCATACCGGAACCGCGCCCTCGGCCGCGGGTCCGGCCGGCCGACGCGTGCCGGCGCCGCCTTGCGCTCGCGCGCGCCCCCGCGCGATCCTGCACACGCCGGAACCGGCAAGGAAGGCGCGCATGACATTCCGCGAGATCCAGCCCCGGGACGTCCCGAGCCTCTTCGAGGTGAGGGTGGCCACGCACGAGAACGCCCTCTCCCGCGAGGAACTCGCGGCGCGGGGCGTCACCGAGGCGTCGGTGCGGGAGCAGCTCGCCGGGTCGTTCCGCGGCTGGCTGTGCGAGGTCGAAGGCCGGGTCGTGGGCTTCGCGATGGGCGACCGCTCCACGGGCGAGATGTGGGTGATCGCCGTGCTGCCCGAGTACATCGGAAGGCGCATCGGCTCGAGGTTGCTGACCGCCGTGGAATGCTGGCTCACCGAGTGCGGGTGCCCGCGGCTCTGGCTCACCACGGACGTCGACCCGACGCTGAAGGCCTACTCGTTCTATCTCGACCACGGCTGGGTGGACGACCGCATCGCGGACGGCAATCGCTACATGGTCAAGCACGTCGCCGCGCGACCGGCGTGAGGGTGACGGGCGCCCCCTTACGGCAGCAACCGCCGCTCCTTCGCCGCGCACTCCAGGCCGGCACGGAACTCCGGCGCCGCGATCGCGATCAGGGCCTCCGCGCGCTCGCGCAGGTTCTTGCCGAACAGGTGCGCGACGCCGTGCTCGGTGACCACGTAGTGCACATCGGCGCGGCTCGTCACCACGCCGGCGCCGGGCTTGAGGGTGGGGACGATGCGCGACTGCTCCCCCTGCTTCGCGGTCGACGGCAGCGCGATGATCGGCTTGCCGCCCTTCGAGCGCGCGGCGGCGCGGATGAAGTCGACCTGCCCGCCGAAGCCCGAGTAGATGTACGTGCCGATCGAGTCCGAGCAGACCTGGCCGGTGAGGTCGACCTCGATCGCCGAGTTCACCGCGACGAGGCGGTCGTTCTGGCTCGCCACCTGCGGGTCGTTCACGTACTCGACGGGATGCGCCTCGATCATCGGGTTGTTGTCGAGGAACCGGTAGAGCTCGGGGGTGCCGAGCGCGAACGTGATGATCGCCTTGCCGGGGTGCAGGTTCTTGGCGTTCCCGGTGATGATGCCGCGGTCGATCGCGCGCATCGCCCCGTCCGAGATCATCTCCGTGTGGATGCCGAGGTCGCGGAAGCCGTCGAGTGACTCGTAGACGGCGTCGGGGATGCCGCCGATGCCCATCTGCATCGTGGCCCCGTTCTCGATAAGACCGACGATGTGCCGGCCGACTGCGCGATCGACGTCGCTGATCTCCCGGCCCGCGAGCACCGGGAGATCCTCGCTGGACTCGACGATGGCGTCGGCGCGGCTCACGTGGATGAACGAATCCCCGAGTACCCGCGGCATCTTCTCGTTGACCTGCACGATCACGGTGTGCGCGAACCGGCATGCCGCCTTCGAGGCGAGCACCTCGACGCCGAGGCTCATGAAGCCGTGCGTGTCGGGCGGCGATGCCGCCACCATGGCGACGTCGAGCGGGAAGATCTTCTCTTCGAACAGGCGCGGAATCTGGTGCAGGAAGACCGGCACGTAGTCGGCATGGCCCTCGTTGACCGCCTTGCGGTCCGCGGGGCCCACGAACATGGAGTGGTGCCGGAAGTGGCGCTCCATGCCCGGCGCCGAGAGCGGGTCCTCGCCGAGGAGCAGCAGGTGCGCCAGGCGCACGTCGGTCAGCGTGTCGGCGCGGCGCGCGAGCGCCGCGATGAGCGCGCGCGGGATCGCCGCGTTGCCGCTGTAGTAGACGTGATCGCCGCTGCGGACGCGCGCCACGGCCTCGTCGGCGGTGCACTTGCGCGACTTGTACTCGTCGATCCAGCTCATCGCCCGCCCGCCCCGGCCAGCAGGCCGGCGAGCGGAGTGGCCGGCTCGCCGAGCAGCCCCGCGACCGCGTCGTGGACGATGCGGCCGCGGTACAGGTACACGCCGCGCGCGAGTCCGGGGTCGCCCCGGAGCGCCTCCTCGAGGCCACGGCCGACGATCTCGTGCACGTAGGGCAGCACCGCGTCCGCCATCGCTCGCGAGGCGCTGCGGGCCACGTTCGCCGTCATGTTGGGGACGCAGTAGTGGACGACGTCGTGGACGCGGAACGTCGGGTGGTCGAGCGTCGTGGGCCGGCTGGTCTCGACGCACCCGCCCTGGTCGATCGAGACGTCGACGATCACGCTGCCGGGGCGCATCGTGCGGACCATGGCCTCGGTGACGAGGAACGGCGCGCGGCCGCCCGGGATCAGCACCGCGCCGATCACGACGTCGGCGACCGCGACGTAACGGGCCAGCAGCGCCGGGTCGAGCAGCGCCGTGTCGACGGCGCCCAGCAGTGCGTGGTGGAGGCGCTGCAGCTTGCGCACGTCGGCGTCCATGACGACCACGTGCGCGCCGATGGCGGCGGCGTGCCGTGCCGCGACCGTGCCGACCGAGCCGGCGCCGAGGATGAGTACGGTCGCCGCGGGCACCCCGGGCATGTTGCCGAGCAGCACGCCCCTGCCACCCGACTGGATCTGCAGCAGGTGCGCCGCCTCGTGGATCGCGAGCTGCCCGGCCAGCTCGCTCATCGCGAGCAGGATCGGCCGGTCGGCCGCCTCGTTCTCGATGATCTCGTAGCCGATGAGCGTGGCCTCGAGACCGCGGAGCCGCTCCAGCGTCGCGCGCGGCGCGACCGCGAGGTGGTGGAAGCCGCAGACGAGGGCGCCACGTTCGAGCAGGTCGAGTTGGGCCGGGTAGAGCGTCCCGACCTGACAGACGAGGCCCGAGCGCCGGTAGACCTCCTCGGCGCTGTAGGCGATCTCCGCCCCGGCCGCGGTGTAGTCGCGATCGCCGAAGTGCGCAGCGGCACCGGCGCCGCGCTCGACGAGCGCCTGGTGCCCGAGGCGCGTGAGCCGGGCGATCGCGAAAGGTGTCAGCCCGACACGGTGCTCGTGGCGCTCCGTCTCGCGCGGGATCCCGATGATCACGGTGCGACCTCCCCTGCCGGTACCATCCAGCCGCAACACTCCGCCCCCCGGCGCGGGAGTTCAAACGTCACGCCGGTGCGCTTCGCTCCAGCCTCGCACGCGCCTCCGCCAGCCGCTCCGGGCTGCCGATCTCCAACCAGAGCGCACCCGCGAGCGGAAACGGCAGGATCGTCCGGCCGGCCGCGGCGAGGCGCAGGTAGACGTCGACGATCGGGAACACGCCGCGCTCGGTGACGAGGTCGAGCAGCTCGGGCGCGCAGGCGTGGATGCCCGCGAACGCGAGTGCGCGCACGGTCCCGCGCGGTGCGCGGGCCTCGACGCGCACGCCGCGGCTGCGGTCCTCGCGCCCGCACAGCCCGGCGTCGTCGAAGAGCAGGTAGCGACGCGTCTCGCGTGCCTCGACCGCGAGGGTCGCCAGCGCGCCGGCGCCCCGGTGGACCTCGAGCAGCGCCGCGAGGTCCGCGTCGCAGATGACGTCGACGTTGTGCATGAGGATGGGGCCGTCGCCTCGAAAGAGCTCCCGCGCGTGGAGCAGTCCGCCACCCGTCTCGAGCGGGCGTCCGGGCTCGCGGCTGATGCGGACCTCGACGCCGAGGTCGTGGGCGGCGAGGAAGCGCTCGATCGTCTCCGCGTGGTGGTGCACGTTGACGACGATCCGCTGCGCGCCGGCGGCGACGAGGCGCCGGGCCGTGCGCTCGAGCATGGTCTGGCCCGCGATCTCGATCAGCGCCTTGGGCGTGCCCTCCCCCAGCGCGCCCAGCCGGGTTCCGCGCCCGGCCGCGAAGATCATCCCGTCCAACGCTCGCGTCCGACGGAAGGGGCCGGCGGCGAGGCGGCGCGGGCGTCGCCCGCGAGGCCGGCCGGCGCCGACGCGGCCCGGGCCTCGTCGATCGGAGGGCCCGCCGCGCCCCCGTTCGCGGCCAGCTTCCACTTCGGCTCGGCGAGGTGGCGGATGTCGACGGTCACGTCCGGATGCCGCTCGCGAACGTGGCGCGCGAGCCGGTCCGCGAAGTAGACGGAGCGATGCTGGCCGCCGGTGCAGCCGAACGCCACGCTGAAGTCGGAGAAGTTCCGCTGCCGGAAGTTCGCGATGTGCGCCTCGACCAGCGCGAGGACGTGCTTCCAGAACGCGTCGGTCTCGGGCAGCGCCTCGAGGAAGGTCGCGATTCCGGGTTGCGTGCCGACCAGGCCGGAGAGCTCGGCGAGCCGGCCGGGGTTGGAGAGCGAGCGGCAGTCGAACACGAACCCGCCGCCGTGCCCGGCGTCGTCCTCGGGCAGGCCGTCGCGGTAGCTGAAGCTGCTGACGTGCACGTGCAGTCCCCGCGGGGACTCGAGGGGGCTCCGCCGCCCGGCCCACGCCTGGACGATGTGGCGGAAGACCGCCTCGACCTCGGGCAGCTCCACGGGCAGGCCGGTCTCGAGCAGGCGCGCGACATTGCGCGCGGCGTAGGGCACGCTCTCGAGGAAGCGCGGCTTGCGCTCGAAGAAGCCACGGTAGCCGTAGGCGCCCATCGCCTGCATGATCCGGATGAGCACGTAGCCGTTGTACGTCTCGAGGAAGCGCGCGCGATCGCCGCCGGCGTGCGCGGTGAACGCGGCGAGGTAGCGCTCGAGCAGGTGCGCGCGCACGTCCTCGGGCAGGTCGGCCTTGGCGTCGTAGAGCAGGGAAGCAATATCGTACTGCAACGCGCCTTTGCGCCCACCCTGATAGTCCAAAAAGAATGGCTGGCCATCGCGCAGCATCACGTTGCGCGACTGAAAGTCGCGATAGAGGAAATAGTCGCGGCTGGCGGTCAGCAGAAACCTGGTCAGGCGGATAAAGTCATTTTCCAGCTCCTGCTCGCTGAAGGGAATTCCCGCCAGCTTGAGAAAGTAATACTTAAAGTAGTTCAAGTCCCAAGCAATCGACTGGCCGTCAAAGCTGGAGCGTGGATAACAGACTTTGTAGTTCAGGCCCCGCGAAGTCTCGATCTGGAACCGCGGCAGTTGCGCCACCACCTTACGGTAAGCCTCCACCACCTCCGGTGCGACGTCGTCTCCTGCCCTGTTGTTCGAGAGAAACTGAAACAGCGTGACATCGCCCAGGTCTTCTTCCAGGTAAGCGCCCGCATCCAGGTCCGATCCGTAAATCTCCGGCACGGACAGGCCACGGCCGAGGA
>JBAIWU010000547.1:0-7164 GCA_037917155.1 Candidatus Eiseniibacteriota bacterium | reverse complement strand
GCGCGCCGACGGCACGCTCGACCGCGCGCTGATCGCCGCGAACGCGATCGACGACGTGCGCGCGGCGGCGTTGCCCGCACACGCGCGCCTGCGCATGTGGGCGCCCGAGCTCCAGGCGATGGCGCGGGCCGCGGGCGCCGACCCGGCCCGCGAGACGTACGACGAGGGCAACGTGCGCGCGGCGCTGCTCGACGGCCTCGCCCTGCGCGTCGCCGTGGCGCCGCTCGACTCGGTGACGTTCGTGCGCGCGTTCGCGCCCGCGGACTCGGCCGCGTGGTGGGCCGTGTACCGCTGGGACGGCCACCTGCGCGTCGTAGGCGCCACCGAGCTGGCCCGCGCCGTCGCCCGCGCCGGCTCCTGAAGCCCGCCGCGCGCGGCGCACTTGCGGCCCGCGCGGGCCCCGCCGAGAATGCCGCCGCCTGCGCCCGGGCGCCGCGTGCGCCCGGGCCTTCCATGGAGAGATCGCGTGCGCTTTCCCCGCTCGAGCGGCGTCCTGCTCCACCCCACGTCCCTGCCCGGCCCCCACGGCATCGGCGACCTCGGCGCGCCCGCGCAGCAATTCGTCGACTTCCTCGCGGAGGCGGGCCAGTCCGTCTGGCAGGTGCTGCCGCTCGGCCCCACCGGCTACGGCGACTCGCCCTACCAGTGCTTCTCCGCGGTCGCGGGCAATCCGCTGCTCGTGAGCCCCGAGCGGATGGTGGAGGACGGCCTGCTCGCGCACGCCGACGTCGCGGACGCGCCCGCGTTCCCGGCCTCCGAGGTCGACTTCGGCGCCGTGATCCCGTGGAAGCGCGCGCTGCTCGAGCGGGCCGCGGCGCGCTTCGCCGCGGACGGCGAGGCGTCCGGGCGCGCGGAGTTCCGCGACTGGTGCGGCCGGCACGCGGGCTGGCTCGAGGACTACGCGCTGTTCATGGCGATCAAGGACGCGCACGCCGGCGCCGCCTGGCCCGCCTGGCCCGAGGCGCTGCGCCGGCGCGAGCCCGCGGCGCTGGCGGCGGCGCGCCCGGCGCTGGGTGACCGCGTCCACGCGCACCGCTTCGCGCAGTGGGTGTTCTTCCGCCAGTGGCACGTGGTGCGCGAGTACGCGCACGCGCGCGGCGTCGCGATCATGGGCGACGCGCCGATCTTCGTCGCGCACGACAGCGCCGACGTCTGGGCGCGGCCCGAGCTGTTCCACCTCGCGCCCGACGGCAATCCCTCCGTCGTCGCGGGCGTGCCGCCCGACTACTTCAGCGAGACCGGCCAGCTCTGGGGCAACCCGCTCTACCGCTGGGACGCGATCGCCGCCGAGGGCTACGCGTGGTGGATCGCGCGCGTGCGCGCGCTGCTCGAGCTCGTCGACCGCGTGCGGCTCGACCACTTCATCGGCTTCACGCGCTGCTGGGAGGTGCCCGCGGACGCCGAGGACGCGCGCACGGGCCGCTTCCAGCCGGGCCCCGGTGCGGACCTGTTCCTCGCGCTCGAGCGCGCGATCGGCGACCTGCCGATCGTCGCCGAGGACCTCGGCGTGATCACGGCCGAGGTCGAGGCGCTGCGCGACCGCTTCGCGTTCCCGGGGATGAAGGTCCTGCAGTTCGCCTTCGGCGGCGGGAACGACGCCGCGTTCCTGCCCCACACCTACGCCCGCAACTGCGTCGTCTACACGGGCACGCACGACAACGACACGACGGAGGGCTGGTGGGCCACGGCCCCGGAGCGCGAGCGCGAGCACCTCGCGCGCTACCTCGGCCACGACGTGACCGGGCCGTCGTGGGCGCTCATCCGCCTCGGCATGGCGTCAGTCGCCGACACGTTCCTTGCGCCCGCGCAGGACCTGCTCTCGCTGGGAACCGGCTCGCGCATGAACTTTCCCGGACGTCCGGCGGGCAACTGGACCTGGCGCCTGGCCGACGGCGCGCTCGACGCGCCGACCGCCGCGCGCCTGCGCGAACTGACGGAGCTCTTCGGCCGGCTGCCCGCGTGAGCGCGCGCCGCGCGGCGGAAGGCTTGCGCCTCCCGCCACGCGGGCGCATCTTCGGTCCCATCGTCCGCCCTGCGGCAACGCACGTCCGCGCCGGATCCCGGCGCCGTCCATATCCATCCCGGGGAGCACCCTCATGAGCAGTCGCGCCCAGCAGTTGCTGACCCTCGGCCAGAGCGTCTGGCTGGACTTCATCCGTCGCGGTCCGCTCGTCAACGGCGAGTTCGAGCGCCAGGTGCGCGAGGACGGCGTCGTCGGCGTGACCTCGAACCCGACGATCTTCCAGCAGGCGATCGCGAAGAGCACCGACTACGACGAGGCGCTCGCGCCCCGCGTGGCGAAGGGCCTCGCGGGCGAGCCGCTGTTCGAGTCGCTGGCCATCGAGGACATCCAGATGGCGTGCGACAAGCTCCGGGGCGTGTACGAGTCGACCGGCGGGCGCGACGGGCGCGTGAGCATCGAGGTGAGCCCGCGCCTCGCGCACGACTCCGACGCGACGCTCGCCGCGGCGAAGCGCCTGCACGGGGCGGTCGGGCGGCCGAACGTCATGGTCAAGATCCCGGCGACGCGTGCGGGCCTGCCCGCGATCGCCGCCGCGACCGCCGCCGGCGTCAGCGTGAACGTGACGCTCATCTTCTCGCTCGCGCGCTACCGCGAGGTGATGGACGCCTACCACACCGGCCTCGAGCGCCTCGTGGCCGCGGGCGGCGACCCGTCGCGCGTGCGCTCGGTCGCGTCGTTCTTCGTCTCGCGCGTGGACACGAAGGTGGACGCCGCGATCGAGAAGCGGGCGGCGACGCTGCCGGCCGGCTCGACGGAGCGCGCCGAACTCGAGTCGCTGCGCGGCAAGGCCGCCGTGGCGAACGCGCGCGTCGCGTACGCCGCGTTCGAGGAGGTCGCCGCCTCGCCCCGCTTCGCGGCGTTGCGCGCGAAGGGCGCGCACGCGCAGCGACCGCTGTGGGCGTCGACGAGCACGAAGAACCCGGCCTACCGCGACGTGCTCTACGTCGAGGAGCTGATCGGGCCCGAGACCGTGAACACGATCCCGCCGCAGACGCTGGCCGCGTTCAATGACCACGGCGTCGTCGAGACGCGCATCCGCCACGACCTCGCCGGCGCGCGGGCGCTCTTCACGCGCCTGCCCGCGCTGGGCGTGCCGGTCGACGCGTTGATCGACGAGCTCGAGGAGGAGGGCGTCGTCGCGTTCGCGAAGTCCTACGACGACCTGCTCGGGGCGCTCGACACGCGGGTGCGCGCGATGTCGGGCGCGGGCGGGGCCTCGCGGTGAGCACTCGCGCGCTGCGCGCGCAGCCCGGCGCCTTCGCGGACGCGATCGCGGCGCGCACGCGCGCGCTGCGGGACGCCCGCTTCGGGCCGCGCCTGCTCGTGCACGACGACACGCTCTGGGGCGAGGACCCCGCGCACCGCAAGGTCGCGGCCAACCGCCTCGGCTGGCTCGACGTCGGCCGCACGATCGCGCCGCAGGCGCCCGCACTGCGGGCGTTCGCCGCCGACGTCGCGGCCGAGGGCCTCACCCACGCGGTACTGCTCGGCATGGGCGGCTCGAGCCTCGCGCCGGAGGTCTTCCGTCGCACCTTCGGCGTGGCGCCCGGCGCGCTCGAGCTCACGGTGCTCGACAACACCTCGCCGGCCGCGGTGCGGGCCGTGGCCGACGCGCACGACCTCGCGCGCACGCTGTTCGTGGTCGCGAGCAAGTCCGGCGGCACGATCGAGGTGACCTCGTTCGAGAAGTTCTTCTGGGAGCGCGTGGTCGCCGTGCGCGGCCCGCAGGCCGGCCGCGCGTTCGTCGCGATCACGGACCCGGGCACGTCGCTCGAGCAGCTCGCGCGTACGCGCGGCTACCGGCGCACGTTCACGAACCCGCCCGACATCGGCGGGCGCTACTCGGCGCTGTCCTGCTTCGGCCTGCTGCCCGCGGCCCTGGTCGGCGTCGACATCGAGGCGCTGCTCGCCGGCGCCGAGGCCGAGCGGGCCGCGCTGTCCGAGGGCGGCGGCGACGCGCTCGCGCTCGGCGCGGCGCTGGGGGAGCTCGCGCGCGCCGGCCGCGACAAGCTCACGCTCGTCGCCTCGCCTGCGCTCGCCTCGGTGGGCGTGTGGATCGAGCAGCTCGTCGCCGAGAGCACGGGCAAGAGCGGGCGCGGCATCGTGCCCGTGGCGGGCGAGCCGCTCGCGGGCCCCGGGGCCTACGGCGCCGACCGCGTGTTCGTCGCGATGGGCTCGCCCGGGCTGCCCGAGGCGACCGAGCGCGCGCTCGACGCGCTGGCGGCCGCCGGGCACCCGGTGTTCCGCTGGGCGTCGCCGCGCCTGCTCGACCTGGGCGCCGACATGCTGCGCTGGGAGGTCGCGACCGCCGTCGCGGGCGCGGTGCTCGAGGTCGATCCCTTCGACGAGCCCAACGTCGCCGAGGCCAAGGCCGCGACGCAGGCGGTGCTCAAGCGCGCGCTCGCCGAGGGCCGCTTCCCCGAGCGATCCGCCTCGGCCGAAGCCGGGAACCTCGCCGCGTTCGCGCCCGCGGGCGCGCCCGCGCCCGGCGCCGGCCCCGAGGCGTGGCTCGACACGCTGCTCGCGCAGGCGACGCCCGGCGACTACGTCGCGGTGCTCGCGTACCTGCAAGGCTCCGACGCGCGCGAGGCCGCGCTCGAGGCCCTGCGCCGGGCCGCGGGCGCGCGGACGAAGCTCGCGACCACGCTCGGCATCGGGCCGCGCTTCCTGCACTCGACCGGGCAGCTCCACAAGGGCGGCGCCCCGAACGGCGTCTTCCTGCAGGTGACGGCCGACGAGGGCGACCTGCCGATCCCGGGCGAGCCGTACGGCTTCGGCCTGCTGCGCGCGGCGCAGGCGGCCGGCGACTTCGAGGTGCTCGAGTCGCGGGGCCGGCGGGTGCTGCGCGTCCACCTCGGGGCCGCCGTCGACGCCGGGCTCGAGCGCCTCGCGCGCGCGGCCCGCGGCGCGGCCGCGCATTGAGGCCGGCGTCGCGCCGGCGCCGGGGCGCGCCGGCCGGGCATGCTTGGTATGCTCGTGCGGCCTCCGTCCATCCCCATCCTCCCCGGAGACCCGAACGATGACCCGCCCGACGCGCGCCCTGGCGCTCGCCCTCGCGCTGCTCCCCGGCCCCGCGCTCGCGGGGACCGCGCCGCTGCCGGCGCGCGCGCTGCTCGACAGCGTCGCCGTCCGCTACGCGGGGATGACGCACTACCACTTCGCGGGCGTGACGCACGCGGTCACGACCGGCGGCAGCCTGCCGGGGCCGATCGCGTTCGACCTGTCGTTCACCTACGCCGCCCGCCTGCCGTCGCACGCGCGCAACAGCATGAACGGGCCGGGCATGCTCACGATCGTCGCCGACGGCGAGTCGCTCCGCGTGTGGTCGCGCGATGCGAACCAATACCTCGTCCAGCCGGCGCCGCGCATCGAGCCGGGCAAGGTGCCCCCCGGCGAGTACGGCACGGCCCTGCAGCCGATGCTCGGCATGGCGACGTTCGCGCAGGGGAACTCCGGCGTCGAGGACGGAGGGCCCGACACGGTGCGCACCGCGACGGGCGTCGCCGCCTGCCGCCGGCTCGTGCTCGCCTACCCGCGCGACACGTCGGCCTCGGCGCCGCTGCTCATGCCCCGCGTGCTCTGGATCGACGAGCCGCGCCGGCTCGTGCTGCGCGACTCGCTCACGTTCGAGATGAACGTGCCCCAGGTCGGACACGTGCGCCGCACGCAGGACATGCGCTTCCTCACCGCCGAACCCGACGACGGCGGACCCGACTCGCTGTACGCGTTCACGCCGCCGGCGGGCGCGCAGCGCGTGACGCGCATCGGCCGCGCCGCGCCGGAGCAGCCGGACCTGGTCGGCAAGCCGGCGATCGACTTCACGCTCGCCTCGCTCGCCGGGCCGTCGGTCACGCTGCGCCGGCTGCGCGGCAAGGTCGTGGTGCTCGACTTCTGGGCGACCTGGTGCGGACCGTGCCGGCGCTGGATGCCGATCGTCGCGAAGGTCGAGAAGCAGCTCGCCGGCCGCGGCGTCTCGTTCTACGCCGTCAACGTCGCCGAGACGACCGAGCAGGTGCGGGCCTTCCTGCGCACCGCGGGCGCGACGCCGCCCGTGCTGCTCGACCGCGACGGCAAGGTGGCGACGGCCTACGGCGCGTCGGCGATCCCGCTCACGGCGGTCATCGGGCGCGACGGCCGCGTCGCGCAGGTGCTCGTGGGGCTACACCCCGAGGAGGACCTCCGCGCGGCGCTCCGCGCGGCCGGCGTCGACGTGCGCTAGGCGGAACGCTCAGGCGGCCTTGCGGCGCTCGACCGACTCGAGTGCGCGCACGAGCCGGCGAAACTCGCGCCGCAGCTCCGCGAGCGGAGCGACGGCGTCCGCGAGGCGCCCCTCGCGCGCGAGATGTTCGACGTCCTTCGCGAGGGCGCTCACGCGGCGGGTCGAGATGGTCGCGCTGGCACCCTTGAGCGCGTGCGCGGCACGCTCGAGGTGGTGCGCGTCGCCGCTCGCCGCCGCCTCGTCGAGCCTGAGCAGCATCGAGCCCGAGTCGGCGTGGAAGATGCGGAGCAGCTCGTTCAGCAGCTCCTCGTCGCCGTCCATGCGCTCGAGCGCCTCGGACATGTCGATCACGTCGGCGAGCGCCGGCGGCGCGCCCGGCGCCTCGCCGCCGGACGCGTGCGGCGCGAGGTGGCGCTGCAGCGCCCCGAGCAGCTCGTCCGCCTGGATGGGCTTCGCGATCAGGCCGTCCATGCCCGCCTCGATCACCGCGCAGCGGTCGGCGTCCAGCGCGTGCGCGGTGAGCGCGAGGATGGGGATGCGGGCGAGGCCGCGCTCGCGCTCGTGCTCGCGGATGCGCCGCGTCGCCTCGAGGCCGTCCATCTCCGGCATCTGCACGTCCATGAGCACGAGGTCCCAGCCGCCGGCCACGAAGCGCTCGAGCGCGCCCCGGCCGTCGACGGCGCTCGTCACGTCGTAGCCCGCGCGCTCGAGCAGCCGCGTCGCGACCTTGCGGTTGACGCCGTTGTCGTCCGCGAGCAGCACCCGCCGCCGGCCGCGCTCCTCGCGCAGCATGTGCTTCGTGACGAGCGGCCCCGGGCCCGCGGCCGCGGGCGCGAGCAGGTAGCGCAGCGCCTCGACGACCTCCGCGTCGCCCGCCGGGGCGGACAGGTAGCCGCCGATTCCGGCCGTGCGGCAGCGCTCC
>JBAIWU010000546.1:0-1774 GCA_037917155.1 Candidatus Eiseniibacteriota bacterium | reverse complement strand
GAGGCGCGCCCGCAGTGGGGCCGCCGGGACGCCAGCGGCGAGTCGCTCGAGGTGCCGACGTTCCTGCGACGCCAGATGGACTGACGTCCGATGTCGTTCCTGTCCTCCCTGGTGAAGTGGGGGCACACCCGCGGCTACAACGCGGGGATCCTCCACTTCAACCGCGGCGAGTTCGCGCGCGCCGCGGAGTGCTTCGAGGCGGTGCTGGCCGGGGTGCGGGATCCCAACGATCCCGACCACTGCCTCGCGCGCGTGCACGCCGCGGAGGCGCGCGCGAACCTCGGGCTGGCGTTCTTCCACGCCGGCGACGACGCCCGCGCGGAGGCCGAGTTCACGAAGGCGCTGGAGGAGAACCCCACCTTCCCCGACCTGCGCTACTTCCGCGCCCGCATCTACGAGCGCTCGGGACGCATTCCCGAGGCGGTCGCCGACCTCGAGCAGGCGCTGGCCGAGCACCCGCACTACCTCGAGGGCCACCTGCTGCTGGCGGTCTGCCTCGGGCTGCAGGGCGAGCGCGAGCGCTCGGCCGCCGAGCTGGGCGAGGCGCTCTCGCTGGGCCTCGAGGCCCCGGAATGGGTGACGCCCGCCGTGGCCCGCGACTGGACCGGCGAGCAGTGGCGCCGCCTGCTCGAGGGCGCGCCCGCGGGGCCGGTGGCGGGCGCGCCGCGGCCCATCGACCGCGCGCTCGCGCACCAGCAGGCGGGCGACCTCGCGGGCGCCATCGCGGAGCTTTCCCGTGCGGTCGAGGAGAAGCCCGCGTACGCCGACCTGCGCTGCCGGCTCGCCGGCCTGCTGCTCGAGGGCGGGCGGGCCGACGACTCGCTCGACCAGCTCAAGGTCGCGCTCGAGCTCAACCCGCGCTACCTCGAGGCGCGCCTCATGGCGGCCCGCGCCGAGCTCGAGCGCGGGCGCGCGGGCGCCGCGGCCGCGCACGTCGAAAGCGCGATCCAGGCGCACCCGCAGTACCCCGACCTGCACTTCTGGCTCGGCCTCGCGCGCTTCCGGGCCGGGGACCTCGCGGCGGCGATCGAGCCGCTCGAGCGCGCCGTCGAGCTGAACCGGCAGTTCGCCCGCGCGCAGCGGCTGCTCGGGCTCGTCTACCACGCGCTCGGCCGCTACGACGACGCGCTGCGCGCGGTACGCCGCGGGCTGACGCGCGACCGCGAGGTGCCACAGACGGCGGTGCTCGAGGCGCAGCTCATGTTCGACGCGGGCGACTTCGCCGGCGCCGAGGCGGCCCTGCTCCGCGCGCTCGCGGTGAACGCGGCCTACCCGGACCTGCACGTGCTGCTCGGCCGGCTGCGCCGCGCGCAGGGCCGGCTCGAGGAGGCGGCCGCGGCCTACTCGCGCGCGCTCGAGCTCAAGCCCGACTACGCGGCGGCCGCGCTCGAGCGCGGCAGCGTGCTGCTCGAGCTCGGGCGCCTGCCGCAGGCCGACGCGGCGCTCGCGGACCTGGCGCGGAGGCGTCCGGGCTGGGCCGACGCGCACGCGCTGCTCGGCCGGACGCGGCTCATGCTGGGCGACGCGGCGGGAGCCGAGGGGGCGCTGCGAAGCGCGCTCGCGATCAACCCGGGCTTCGCCGCGGCGCGGGCGGACCTCGGCTGGGCCTGCCTCCGGCAGGGACGGCTCGCCGAGGCCGACGACGAGTTCGCGCAGGCGCTCGAGATGGACCCGCTCAACGCCCTGCCGCGCCAGCAGCTCGAGTGGCGCGAGCTGCTCGCGACGTCCCGCGAGGCTTGAGGGGCCGGCGGGCGGGGCGAACGGTCGCGGGCCC
>JBAIWU010000545.1:0-4912 GCA_037917155.1 Candidatus Eiseniibacteriota bacterium | reverse complement strand
TAGCGCGTGCCAGTGCTTCGCCGCGCCGCCGAGCGCGGCGTCCAGCTCCGCTTCGGTGGGCGGTCGCCTGCGATCGTCGAAGACGCCGAGCGCCATGGCCGGTCTCCAGCGTGGAACGCGCGAGTGCCCGCCCGAACGCTCGCGCCAACGCGCGCGCCGGTCAAACGCGACGCGGGGCCGGGATCGCTCCCGGCCCCGCTCGTGCGTCGCGCGTCGGGCCGCTACCAGCGCGGCGGCTTCGCGAAGCCCAGCTCGCCATTGTCCCGCTCGCGCAACCGGTCGCGGTCCGGGACGATGCCCAGGGCGCGCAGGCCGCTGGCGTACTCGTAGCGGAACACGATCGTATCGGTGGCGAGGCGCTCGGCGTCGAAGCGCACCTGCTCGACGTGGTCGCTCTGGTGCCGGCCCCAGCCGGTGCCGGGGAACGAGCCGCCGTCGTCGCGCCGGGAGAGCGGGTCGTCCTGCGTGCCGGTGTAGCTGCGCGCCTTCGCCTCGGGCGCGGCCGCCTGGGGTGCCACCTCGCCCTGCGCGCGCGTCGGAGCGGGCGCGGCCGCCATAGGTGCGTCGCCGGGGGCGGGCAGCGGCTCGCGCGGCACGTTGCCGCCGCGCTCGTCGCGGTAGTTGCTGTGCGGTCCCTCGTACCAGCGCGGCGCGCGCGGCGGCCAGTACGCGTGCGACTGCTCGCGGAACGCGAGCACGCGGATCCAGCCCATGTCGCCGTTCGCCTGGCCGGTGCGCGCGGCGTACGAGCGCGCCTCGTCCACGAACACGAACCGCTGGACGTCGTCGAGGGACGTGCGCCAGCCGTCGATCGTCGCGGTCTCCCAGGGGCCGAGCACGTACATGGGCTCGGTCGACTGCAGGCTCGAGCGCTGGCCGTTGACGACGTTGAGCCCGTCGACGGCGATCAGCACGCCGATCCGCTCGGCGCTCTCGTTGCGCAGCACGAGCGAGTAGTTGCGGCCGGCGAAGGCCTGCAGGTAGCGGCGGCTGTCGCCCTGCGGCGAGAGGTAGAGCGGGGCCGCCCGGCCGTCGACGCGCACCTGCACGTCCACGATCCGGCCCTGGGCCCAGAGCGGGGCATCGGGGCGGTACCACGCGCGAGCCGGGGCCGCCGCCAGCGAGCCGGCGGCGACGAGCGTGAGGGCGAGGGCGAGGCGAACGGCGTGCGTCGAGCGGGAGGTCATGGCGTGGCTCCTTTCCGGATCGTGGGAGGCGTTCGACTTCGGCCTATCTACGCCGTCCCCGCGTCCGTATTCCCGCCACCGCCCGCGGCCGCGGCCGGCGCGGGCGCGGCGCGCGCCCGGCCGGCGCGGCCGGGGGTCCTTTTGGCTACCTCCCGGCCGCGCGCCGGCTTCTGCTACGACTACGCCGATCCCGCGCCGGACCCGTGAGAACGCCGGCGCACGAGGCAGCGTCCGGGACCGCACGTCCGCGGCAACCGCCATCCATCCGCAGTTGAGAGGCGCCCGATGAGCACGATGACCATGACCGAAGAGCAGACCACGATCCGCGACCTCGCCCGCACCATCGCCGAGGAGAAGATCAAGCCGGTGCGCGCGAAGTACGACGAGGACGGCACCTTCCCGTGGGACATCGTGCGCGAGCTGGCCAAGGTCGACCTCTTCCGCGTGTTCATCCCGGTCGAGTACGACGGCCTGTGCGAGAGCGGCTACGGGATCACGAACATGTGCATCGTGACCGAGGAGCTCTCCAAGGCCTGCGCCGGCATCGCGCTGGCGTTCGCGGGCACCGCGCTCGGCACGTTCCCGATCCTGCTCTACGGCTCCGACGAGCAGAAGCGCCGCTACCTGCCCGACATCGCGGCCGGCAAGCGGCTCGCCGCGTTCGGCCTGACCGAGCCGCAGGCCGGCTCGGACGCGAGCGCGCAGCGCACGACCGCGAAGAGGAGCGGCGACGAGTACCTGCTCAACGGCACCAAGGTCTTCATCACGAACGGGGGCGAGGCGGACATCTACACCACGGTCGCGCTCACCGACCCGTCCAAGGGCGCGCGCGGCGCGTCGTGCTTCATCCTCGAGAAGGGCACGCCCGGCTTCTCGTTCGGCAAGCGCGAGCACAAGATGGGCATCCGCGCCTCGGTGACGAGCGAGCTCATCTTCGACAACGCGCGCGTGCCGAAGGCCAACCTGCTCGGGAAGGAGGGCATGGGCTTCCTCGTCGCGATGAAGACGTTCGACGTCTCGCGGCCCGGCGTGGCCGCGCAGGCGCTCGGCATCGCCGAGGGCGCGATGGAGGAGGCGCTCAAGTACGCTCACACGCGCCACCAGTTCGACCAGAGCATCATGAACTTCCAGGGCCTGCAGTGGATGCTCGCGGACATGGCGACGGAGATCCAGGCCGCGCGCGCGCTCATCTACTCGCTCGCGTCGCGCATCGACTCGGGCGACACGAAGGACATCGGGCACCTTTCGGCGATGTGCAAGGTGTACGCGTCCGACGTGGCGATGAAGGTGACGACGAACGCCGTGCAGGTGCTCGGCGGCTACGGCTACATGGCCGAGTACCCGGTCGAGAAGATGATGCGCGACGCCAAGATCACCCAGATCTACGAGGGCACGAACCAGATCCAGCGCAACGTGATCGGCTCGTGGCTGGTCAAGGAGGCCGCGCGGCTGGCGTCGAGCTGACGACCGCCGCCCGGACGCACGACGGCCGCTCCGCCCTCGGCGGGGCGGCCGTCAGGTTTTCGTCGCAATCGCCTGCGCGAGGGGCTAGGGTGCCGGACCATGTCCGGCTCCCGTGACGCCGCCGCACCCGCGCCGCGCCGCCACCCCTGGGTGTGGTCGGTGCTCTACTTCCCGTTCGGGCTCACGTTCGGCTTCCCGTCGATCGGCCTGGGCTACCTCGCGAGCCGCCACGGCGTGCCGATCGCCCAGATCGCGGGCGTCGTGGGCATGACGTGGCTCGCGTCGAGCTGGAAGTTCCTGTGGGCGCCGCTCGGCGACTACACGCTCTCGCGCAAGCGCTGGTACCTGATCGCGATCGCGGTCGTCTCGGCCGGCTTCGTCACGATGACGCTCGTGCCGCTGACGCGCGTGGGCATGCCGCTCCTCGCGCTGGTCGCGCTCGTGACGAGCCTCGGCGGCACGTTCATCGCATTCGCCACCGAAGGCCTGATGACGCACAACACCGACCGGCACCAGCGCGGGCGCGCCGGCGGCTGGTTCCAGTCGGGCAACCAGTTCGGGCAGACCGCGGGCGGCGGGCTGGGGCTGTGGCTCATGCAGCACGCGCCGCGGCCGTGGATGGCCGGCCTCGCGCTGGCCGCGCTCCTGGGCTGCTGCGCGCTCGCGCTGATCGGGCTCGAGGAGCCGCCGCGGCACCACGACGGCACGCCGCTCGGCGCGCGCATGGGCGACGCCTGGCGCGAGCTGGTCGGCGTCGTGCGCTCGCGCGCGGGGCGCATCGGGCTCATCCTCGCCGTGCTCCCGATCGGCACCGGCGCGGCGCAGGCATTGTTCGCGGCGCTCGGCCCGGAGTGGCACGCGTCGGCCGATACGGTCTCGAGCGTGCTCGGCCTGGGCGGCGGGATCGCGATCGTGGCCGGCTGCTTCGCCGGCGGCCTGCTCGCGGACCGCACCGCCAAGGCCACGTCGTACGCGGTCGCGTGCGCCCTCGGGCTCCTGGCCTGCGTGTTCATCGCGTTCTCGCCGCGCACCGGCGCGGGCTACGCGGCGACGACGCTGTTCTACACGTTCACGCTCGGCATGGGCGCGGCGACGTTCACCGCCATGGTGCTCGCGATCATCGGCGACACCGCGGCGGCCACGAAGATCAACCTCTTCTTCGCGCTCAACACGCTCTTCAGCCTCGGCATGCTCCGCGCCGACGGCTGGGCGCACGACGCCTGGCGCACGCGCGGCATGCTCTTCACCGAGGCCGGCGTCGGCGCGGTCGCGCTGCTGCTGTTCGCGCTGCTCGTGAGCCGCGTGCGCGGCACCGCGGTCCCGGGCGCGGACGCCGCGGCGCCCGAGGCCGCGGCCGCCGTCACCGCAGCCACGGACTCCTGAAGCCGAGCCGGCGCAGGCCGGCCTGCACCTCGGGGCAGCTCATGAACAGCCGCCACAGCAGGCCGGTGCGGTGGTTCTCGATCATGCCGACGATCGGGCCCTGGTCGATCGCGAGGTACGAGCCCGCGACCCAGCCGGTCGTGGCGTTGAACGCGTCGGCGAAGCCGTACTCGCCCCAGAGCCGCCCGTCCATCGCGGTGCGGAAGTGCCGCAGCGCCGCCATCGAGGCCTCGGGCGTGAACGGGAACGACGCGAGCGCCGCGGTCGGCGCGATCGTGCCGTCGTCGCGGTCGGGCGCGTGGCGGCGGTAGCCGCCCTCGACGTCGCACGAGGTGAGGCCCCAGCCGTCCGGCCCGTAGCCCGCGAAGCGGTTCGGGTTGCGCACGCAGTGCTCGCGGTTGATGCGCGCGTGCGCGACGCACTGCTCCCAGTAGTCGGCGTAGCGGTCCGCGAGGCCGCGCGGATCGATCCCCAGGAACGAGTACTGCTCGAAGAAGAGCGGCCCGCCGTACGCCGGCCCCAGCGGCAGGCGGATGCCGAAGTACTCGCGGCCGTTCCGCATCGCGCCGTCGCGCGCCCAGCCGTGGTGGTAGGCGGTCGTGTCGATCGGGTGCGTGGGCGAGCCCGCGGCGAGCACGTACGTGACGAGCGCCTCGTTCCAGCCGGCCACCTGGGCGTCGATCGCGAAGTCGTGCCGCGGGCTCCAGTTCCACCACAGCGCCTTCCGCCCGCCGCGCGTGTGCCACGTCCAGTCGATGCCGCGCCACAACGCGTCGATCCGCCGGCGGAGCTCGCGCTCGCGCGGATCGGCGCGGCCGAAGTACTGCCGCGCCGTCAGCAGGCCCTCGAACAGGTACGCGGTCTCGACCACGTCGCCG
>JBAIWU010000544.1:0-2471 GCA_037917155.1 Candidatus Eiseniibacteriota bacterium | reverse complement strand
CCGACCGCCTCGCGCATCAGGGCGAGATCGGGCGCGGCGCAGACGATGCCGTGCGCCCCCGCGCCGAGCGCCATGCGCGCGAGCGCCGCGGCCGAGGCGGCCAGGTCGAACGGCCGTGCGAAGCCGGGCGGCATCGCCGCGGCGTCGAGGCTCGTCAGCACGGTCACCGCGACCACGTGCGTCGCGCCGCCGGCGTGCGAGCCCTCGACGGCCGCCTCGACCATCGCCGCGCCGCCCGTCGCGTGCACGGTGAGCAGATCGGCGCCGAGCCGGGCCGCCGCCTGCGCGGCGCCGCGGACCGTGTTCGGGATGTCGTGCAGCTTGAGGTCGAGGAACACGCGCCGGCCGCGCGCCTTGAACGCGCGCACGACCTCCGGCCCCTCCGCCGCGAAGAGCTCGAGGCCGAGCTTGGCCATCTCGGGTCCCTCGGGCAGCCGGCGCTCGAGCGCCAGCGCCTCGGCCAGCGTCGGCACGTCGAACGCGATCGCGAATTCGGGCGCCGCGCTCACGGGCGCGCCTCCTGCGCCGCGGGCGCGGCGAAGCGCCCGCGCAGCTCCGTGACGCGCGCGATGCCGTGCGCCGCCAGCCACGCGCGTATCTCCTCCACGACGCGCACGGCGGCTCCCGGCTCGGCGAACGTGGCCGTGCCCACCTGCACGGCCGTCGCGCCGGCGGCGATGAACTCGAGCGCGTCGCGGCCGCTGGCGATGCCGCCCGAGCCGATGACGGGGATGCGCACCGCCTGTGCCGCCTCGTGGCAGCGCGCGAGCGCGAGCGGCTTGATCGCGGGGCCGCTCAGGCCCCCGGTCGCGCGCCCGAGCCGGCTCGCCATGCGCTCGAGGTCGATCGCCATGCCGACGAACGTGTTCACGCACGTCAGCGCGTCGGCGCCCCCGGCCTCGCACGCGCGCGCGGTCGCGCGGATGTCGGTGACGTCCGGCGAGAGCTTGGCGACCAGCGGCCGGCCGGTGCGGGCGCGCAGCCGCCGCATCGTGTCCTCGAGCCGCGCGGGCTCGGCCCAGTAGCGCGCGCCGCCCGCCGCGACGTTGGGGCACGAGAAGTTGATCTCGAACGCGCCGATGCCCGCCTCCCCGCCCAGCGCGCCGACGAGCGTCTCGAGCTCCTCGGGCGTCTCGCCGCCCACCGAGGCGACCACGGTGGCCGCGAGCGCGCGCAGGCGCGGCAGCTTCTCGTCGCGGAAGCGCGCCAGGCCGACGTTCTCGAGCCCGATCGAGTTGAGCATGCCGGACGCCGTCTCGGCGACGCGCGGCGGCGGGTTGCCCGGGCGCGGCTCGACCGTGACGGTCTTGGTCACGACGCCGCCCAGCGCGCGCAGGTCGACGACGTGCGCGTACTCGTCGCCGTAGCCGAACGTGCCCGAGGCCGTGAGCACGGGATTGCGCAGCGCGAGCGGGCCGATCTTCACGGCGAGGTCGACGCGCGAGGGCGCGAGCGCGCGGGCGCGGGCCGGGGCGTGCGCGCTCATTCGACGCGGTCCCAGTCCAGCTCGCCGGCCTCGAACACCGGCCCGTCGGTGCAGCACATGGCCCATTCGGGGTTGCCCTTGAGCGGCTCGCCGGCGTCGCCGCGGGCGAGCGCGCGCGCGCGCGCCCCGGCGCTGCGCGGCAGCGGGCAGCCGCGGCACACGCCCGTGCCGCACGCCATGACGCTCTCCATCGCGAGGTGGGCGCGCACGCCGTGCGCGATCGCCCAGCGCGCGAGCGCGCCCAGCATGCCGTGCGGGCCGCAGGCGTGCAGGACGATCGGCGCCGGCAGCTTCGGCGCGATCGCCTCGAGCAGCTCGATCACGGTGCCGCGCCGGCCGCGCGAGCCGTCGTCCGTGGCCACGTGCAGCGTGCCGCCGCGCGCGGCGAGACGCGCGCGCGCGTCGGCGAGGCCGACGAGCAGCGAGCGTGTGCGCGCGCCGAAGAGGAACGTCGAGCGGCGCCGGGCGCGGGCGAGCGCGTCCGCGGCCATGAGCAGCGGCGCGACGCCGCGGCCGCCCGCGACGAGCACCGGCGTGCCCGGCTCCTCGAGCGGAAAGCCGCGCCCGAGCGGGCCCGTGAGGCGAAGGCGCGTGCCGTCGGGCAGCTCCGCGAGCGCGCGCGTGCCGGCGCCGACCGGCGCGTAGAGGAACTCGAGCGTCTGGCGCGCGCCGCGACGGCGCACGCCGGCGATGCTCATTGGACGCGGCAGGAGCACGGGCGCGGGCTGCGGCAGCAGCAGCTGCACGAACTGGCCGGCCACGGGCGGCGTGAAGCCGGCCGGCACGTCGAGCTCGAGCCAGCGGAACCCCGGGCCGTACTCGCGCTGCGCCCGCACGACGGCCTCCGCCTGCCGCCACGCGCGCGCGGCGGCGGTCAACGCGAGCCTCCGTGGTGCGTCGAGTCGCCGGGCGCGGGTGCGGGCGTCGTGTCGCGCGGCGCGGACGACGGCGATGGCGCGGGCGGCAGCGGCGCGGGCGTCGTATC